>JBOGDN010000321.1:0-2457 GCA_050742995.1 Stackebrandtia sp.
GGCGCCTTGCGAGCCTTCTTGAGGCCGTACTTCTTGCTTTCCTTCTCGCGGTCGTCGCGGGTGAGGAAGCCGGCGCGCTTCAGGGCCGGGCGAACGTCGGGCTCGAGCTCGATGAGTCCGCGCGCGATGGCCAGACGCAGCGCGCCGGCCTGGCCGGTCACGCCTCCGCCGTGCAGGTTGGCGACGACGTCGTAGGTCTCGGTGCGCTCGGCGGTCACCAGCGGCTCGGCGACGATCTGCTGGTGCACCTTGCTGGGGAAGTACTTCTCCAGCGGCTGGCCGTTGAGCGTGAATTTGCCGGAGCCGGGCGTCAGGCGGGCGCGCACGACGGCCTGCTTGCGGCGGCCGACGGTCTGGACCGGTCGGTCGACGGGGACGGCCGGGGCCACGGGCGGAGCCGCGGGAGCGGCTGCCGCCGGAGCGGCTGCGGGAGTCGGTGTCACTTCGTTCATGTCTTCTCGGATTCCTTCTCGCCCTACTGCGCGATCTGCGTGATCTCGAACGGCTGCGGCTTCTGGGCGGCGTGCGGGTGCTCGGGCCCCGCGTACACCTTCAGCTTGGTCAGCATCTTGCGGCCGAGCTTGTTGTGGGGAAGCATCCCCTTGACGGCGTTGAAGACGGCGCGCTCGGGCTTGGTCTCCATCAGCTGCGAGTACGGGACCTTCTTCAGTCCGCCGGGATAGCCGGAGTGCCGGTAGGCGATCTTCTGGCTGCGCTTGTTGCCGGTCAGCGCGATGTCGCGCGCGTTGACGACGATGACGAAGTCGCCGGTGTCGACATGGGGCGCGTAGATCGGCTTGTGCTTGCCGCGCAGCAGCTGGGCGACCTGGGTTGCCAGGCGGCCGAGCACGATGTCGGAAGCGTCGATGACGTGCCACTGCCGGGTGATGTCACCCGGTTTGGGGCTGTACGTACGCACGGGTTTACCTTGCTCTCGTTGTCGGTCTGGAAACGAACGCCGGCGTCGAAGACGCGGGCCGCCGCCTGAATGCCGTTGCGGCATCCGATGGTCAGCTCAGGGGCGGAATCTGGCAATGCTTTTTTAGGACATGCGGAACCGCCCAACTGGCTCGCACAACAGCTGGCGAGTCTACTCGGCGTCCGCGCGAGCGACCAACTCGGGCCTGCCGTTTCACGCGATCTGGTCGAGGAACGTCGTCACCGCGTGGTCGTAGGCGTCGGGGTCGGCGTTCCAGGAGGCGGTGTGCCCGGCTTCGGTGGTGACCAGGGTCATCAGATCTTGCGGGACGGCGTCGGCGAATTCGAGCGTGGCCGAGACGTCGACGGTCTCGTCCGCGGTGTCGGCGAACAGCAGCACCGGCGTGGTCATGTCGGCGGCGTACTCGCGTTGGTCCAGGGCTTTGAGGTCGATGTCGGCACGCCATTCGACGAAGAACTTGGCCGCGCCGGTCAGCAGTCGCGGCAGGCCGCGGGCGTCGCCCTGTTTGTCGAGGGTGGAGCTCCAGTCCAGGGTGGGCGAGTCGAGGATCACGCCGGAGACGAAGTCGGAGTCGTCCATGCGCCGCAGCGTCGACATGACCACGGCGCCGCCCATCGACCAGCCGGCCAGCACCACCGACGACGCGCCTTCGGACTTGGCGTATTCGACGGCGGCCTCCACGTCCTCCCACTCGGAGTCGCCGAGGTGGTGGAACCCGTCGGGCGACGCCGGCGCGCCCTCGTCGTTGCGGTGGGTCACGGCGAGGACGTGCGCTCCGGCGCCGTTGACCGCCGGGATCGCCCGCAGCGTCTCGGCCGGGGAGGCGTTGCGGCCGTGCACGGCGACCACCCAGGCGTCGGATTCGCCGGGAACGTGCCAGGCGGGCATGTCCCCCAGCGGTCCGGGCACGTCGACTTCGGCGTAGTCGATTCCGAGGGCGGTCTTGGGGTCGGAGTCGCCGTACACCCAGGTGTCCACGCGCACGGCCAGCCCGGACTTCAACGCGTCGTCGGCTGAGCGCAGCTCGCGGGTGACGGTGTCGCCTTCGGCCTCTTTCACGTCGCCGACGACCGCGCGGCCGCCGTCCCACTCCACACCGAACACGCCGTCTGCTTCGGTCGCCGGGTCGCGGGTGAGGGTGACGGTCTGCTCGTCGACGTCGACGACCTGGAAGGGGTATTGCGGGTCTTCGTGGAAGACGTCGATGACCTGCCCGGAGAAGTACCACCCGATGCCGGCGACCGTGCCGGCGGCGAGCACCGTGAGGCTCGCCAGCGCGATGATAGTCACGCGGATCCACCGCCGCCGCGGCTTGGGCACATCGTTCGGCTGCTCCGTCGTCGTCATGTTCCCGACCTTCTCGGACGCGCACGAGGCGTCCTTGGGGTCAGAAGATTAACAGCGCGGCGGCTTTTGCGGCGACCTCCGAACGTCCGGGTCGGGTTCAGTCGACCACCGGAAGGTAGACGCGCCCGCCCTGTTCGACGAATTCGTCGGACTTGTCCTTCATGCCTTGC
>JBOGDN010000322.1:0-5440 GCA_050742995.1 Stackebrandtia sp.
GTCTGGGGGGCGGGGGCGGCTGCTCGTCGGGGCGTTCGCCGCGGCCGGGGCGACGCGGGGGCACGGCCGGGTATTCGTCGGTGGGCTGGGGATCCACAGGGCGTCGACCTGGCCGACGCGGGCGCTCCTCGCGGTCGTCCGCGTCGTACGGCGCCCGCGACGGCCACTCGGGCGGGGGCGGGGCCTCCGGCGGGGGATCGAGTCGGCGCCGGCGACGGCTGGGATCGGTCGTCACCCCGTGAGACTACGTGCCGGCGTCGCGGAATGGCTGAGGCGCCGATAGGCTTGGCCCAGTTCGAAGACTCCGCCGACGCCGCCGGGTCAAGATCTGCTTACGGACTGTCACCCACGGAGGGTTTGACAATGGATCTTGTCATTCTCACGACGCTGGCCGCTCCCGACGCCGCCGGCGCCGTGCTTCCCGGCTTGGCCCTGCTGCCGCACCGCACCCGCTGCGCCCGTCCCGACGTCGGGACGCTTTTGGCCGGCTCGCAGTCTCACGCCGTGCTCGTCGACGCGCGCGTCGACCTCGTCGAGGCCCGGTCGACCTGCCGTCTGCTGCGCACCACCGGCGTCAAGCCGCCGCTGATCGCCGTGGTCACCGAGGCCGGGCTGGCCGCGGTGCACTCGGACTGGGGCGTCGACGACGTGATCTTGAGCGGCGCCGGTCCGGCCGAGGTGGAGGCGCGGCTGCGGCTGGCCGTGGGGCGCAGCGAGGTCGAGACCGAGACCGGGCGGTCGACGATCCGCGCCGGGGAGCTGTCCATCGACCCCGACACGTACGCGGCCAAGCTCAAGGGCCGTCCGCTGGACCTGACGTACAAGGAGTTCGAGCTGCTGCGTTACCTGGCGCAGCACCCGGGCAGGGTGTTCTCCCGCGAACAGCTGCTGCGGGAGGTGTGGGGCTTCGACTACTTCGGCGGCACCCGCACCGTCGACGTGCACGTGCGGCGGCTGCGGGCGAAGCTGGGCAGCGAACACGAGGCGATGATCGGCACGGTGCGCCAAGTCGGGTACAAGTTCGTCGTGCCGGCGCCCAAGCCGCTGCCGGACAAGGCCGCGCGGCCGTCGCCGCGCACCGCCGCGTAAGGCGTCCGAAGCGGATCGGTCGCTGTAAATCTCCTCACATGTTACCACCAAGTAACCTACGCTCGCGTAGGTTTGTGGCAGTCGAGGAATTCGAAGGACCCCCATGACTCAGGTGATCCAAGCGGCGAAGCCGCTGCTGCGGGGCTGGCTGCACGCCGGCGCGTTCCCCGTCGTGGCGTGCGCGGGGCTGACGCTGATCGTCGTCGCCCCCACCTGGCAGGCCCGGCTGGCCTGCGCCGTTTACGCGGTGACGTCCGCGCTGATGTTCGGCACCTCCGGCTACTACCACCGCCGCGGCAGCCCCTCGCCCCGGCTCGCCGAGACGCTGCGGCGCCTCGACCACGCCAACATCTACCTCATCATCGCCGGCACATACACGCCTTTCGCGGTGATCGCGCTCGACGGGGCCGCGCGCACGGCGGTGCTGCTGACGATCTGGGTCGGCGCGGCCGCGGGCGTGGCGTTTCGGACGGTGTGGCTGGCCGCCCCGCGCTGGCTGTACACCTCTCTATACATCGTCCTGGGCTGGACGGCGGTGCTGTTCGCTCCGCAGTTCCTGGACGGGCTCGGCGTGCCGGCGCTCGTCTTCGTGATCGTCGGCGGCTTGCTGTACAGCGCCGGAGGCGTGGTCTACGCCCTCAAGCGACCCAACCCGTCGGACAGGTGGTTCGGATTCCACGAGGTGTTTCACGCCTTCACGGTGGCGGCGTACGTCAGCCAGTTCGTCGCGGTGGCGCTGGTGGCGGCCAAAGCCGCCTGAGCCGTCGCCGCACGCCCACGCCGCAGCGCGACGCGCGTGGAGTTGAGGCCTTAAGGTGTGGCAATGAGCTGGACGTGGCAATTCGAAGACGCCGAAGGCAATCCCTTCTCCGCCTCGCAGACGGAGCACAACAGCCAGGGCGACGCGGAGTCGTGGCTGGGCGAGACGTGGAAAGAACTGGCCGACTCCGGCGCGGCTGTCGCGATCCTCGTCGACGAAGACCGCGTGGAATACCGGATGAGCCTCGCGCCGCCGGAGTGACGCGGGCCGCGCCTGGCGGCGCGTCCTGTGGACCCGTGCCTGGGAGGTAACCCCCACCCCTAATTTCAAGTCTAGCGCCCGAGTGTGACATTTAGACAGTCATCAATGCCAACGGCGCGGGCGCGGCGTCACGCCAGCCGCGGCAGCTCTTCGCGCGTCACCTTTCCGCGCAGCGGCTCGCCGGCGAAGAAACGCCGGGTCTCCTCGACGGCGTACTCGCCGAGCAGCGCGATCTCCGTGCCCTGCGCGCCGGCCACGTGCGGTGTGACCAGAACGTTCGGCAGGTGCAGCAGCGGGTGGTCGCGCGCGAGCGGCTCGGGGTCTGTCACGTCGAGAACGGCGTCGACGCGGCCGATGCGGCAGTGTTCCGTCAACGCCTCAGTGTCGACAAGGGACCCGCGGGCCGTGTTGATCAGCACCGCGCCGTCGCGCATCAGGCTCAGCCGGCGCGTGCCGACGAGCCCGCGCGTCTCGGGCAGCTCCGGCGCGTGCACCGTGACCACGTCGGACGCGATGCACAGCTCGTCCACGTCGACCAGGCGGGCGCCAAGCGCGGCGGCCTCCTCGGCGTCGCAGTAGGGGTCGGCAAGCAGCAGCTCCATGGAGTACCCGCGCAGCAGCTCCAGGACGCGGCGGCCGATCCGGGAGGCGCCGACGACGCCGACGACGCGGCGGAGGTATCCGACGTCGTCGGGCCGCTCCTCGCCCGGCCAGCCGTCACGGCGGTAGTCGGCGGCAGCGACAAAGGCCCGCTTGCACGCCAGCAGCACCGCCGCCCGGGTGTATTCGGCGACCGGCTCCGCGTTGGCGGCCGCCGCCGAGGTCACGACGACGCCGCGGTTCCACACGTCCTCGGTCACGTGGTGCTTCACCGAGCCCGCCGCGTGGGCGACCAGGCGCAGCCGCGGCGCGGCGTCCAGCGCCGCGGCCGTCAGCGGCGGGCAGCCCCAGCCGGTGACGTGGAACTCGGCGCGCGCCAGCGCCTCGCCGGCCGAGGCGAAGTCCTCGACCAGCGCTTCGGAGTCGACGTCGGCGAAGGAGTCGAACCCGTCGAGCACCGACGGCGGGCAGGCCGTGCGCTTGGCATACGGGCTCATGGCGAGCATTCCATATGGACGGTCTGACACGTCGCCTCCGAGGTCTGTCGTCGGCGACAGCCTACGTCGCGGCTCCCGCGTCGCGGTCACGCCGGTTCACCGGCGTCAGCGCAAGCGCCTTGCGGGTGGCCGGGTGCGGCGCGAGCTGCCCGCTCTCCTCGCGCTGCGCGCACAGCTCGGCGAGCTTGACGTACGCCGCCTTGCCGAGCAGCGCGATCAGCTCAGGCTCGTAGCTGCGATACAGCGGCCTGGCCCCCACGTGCGCCAGCGGCGACGACACGCACCACCAGTCGAAGTCGTGTCCGCCGGCGCCCCAGGCGCGACGGTCGAACTCCCCGATCCAGGTGACCTCGACGGTGCTGCCGTCGGCACGCTCGACTGTGGAGAAGTCGCGCTTGATCGGCACCTGCCAGCACACCTCGGGCTTGTACTCCATGGGGTGGACGCCGTCGCGAAGCGCCTGCGCGTGCAGCGCGCACCCGGCGCCCCCCGCGAAGCCGGGGCGATTGTGGAAGACGCACGCGCCGTCGACGACCGCGGTCTTGCGCGCGGGCTGCTCGACGCCGTCGTCGTCGGCGAGGGTGTCCTCGTCGACGGTGTCGGCGAAACGTCTGCGGTGGTTCTGCCACGTGTCGGGCGTCAGCTTCGCGATCGCCTTGCGGACGCGTTTTTCATCGTCGGCGTCGGTGTAAAACGCCCCGTGCAAGCAGCATCCGTCGTCGGGCTGTTCGGGGTCGATGCCGGGACAGCCGTTGCCGAAGATGCACGTCCAGTTCGACAGCAGCCATGTCATGTCGGCCCGGATCAGGGTCTTCGCGTCGTCGGGATCGACGAATTCGATCCATTCACGCGGAAAGTCCTGCTCCGTCTCAGGCTTGGCCGCCCCCGGGTCCAGCTTCGTCATCGCCTCAACACTACGCCTTCTGCCTGGGCCGATAGTGTGACGCAATGGCCGACGCGATCCCGCCTGTGCTGCTGTCGACGTCCTCTGTGTATCCAGAGCCGACGGCGGTGGCGTTCGAGCTCGCCGCCAAGCTCGGATACGACGGCGTCGAGGTGATGGTGTGGACCGACGCCGTCAGCCAGGACGCCGAAACCCTGGCGACGCTTTCGGCGCACTACGGCGTGCCGGTGGGGTCGGTGCACGCGCCGTGTCTGCTGATGACGCAGCGGGTGTGGAGCAAGGACCCCTGGGAGCGGCTGCGCCGCTCGGCGGACATGGCCGTGCGTCTCGACGCCTCCACGGTCGTGGTGCATCCGCCCTTCGCCTGGCAGCGGGGCTACGGACGCTACTTCAGCGAGGGCCTCGCGCGGCTGCGCCGGCGCTACCCGGAGCTGCGTTTCGCCGTGGAGAACATGTACCCCCTCAAGATGGCGGGCAGAGGTTTCGTGCCCTACGCGCCGCACTGGGACCCCACCGATCCCGGCTACGACCACTACACCCTCGACCTGTCGCACTGCGCGGCCTCCGGCTCCGACGCCCTGGCCCTCGCCGACCGGATGGGGGGCGGTCTGACTCACGTGCATCTGGGGGACGGCAGCGGCCCCGGACGCGACGAGCACGCCGTGCCGGGTCGGGGCTCTCAGCCGTGCGCGCAGCTGCTGCGCCAGATCTCCGAGGCCGGCTTCGGCGGGACCGTCGCCGTGGAGGTCTCCACCCGCAAGGTCGGGCACCGGGCGGTGCGAGAGGCGGATCTGACCGAGTCGCTTGACTTCGCCAAGCGGCATCTGAACCGCAAGACGTCGACGACCTGACGGCGCCGTCAGCCGCCGGCCGCGGCCTCGCGTTTGCGCGCCCGGTGCGCGGCCACATGGGAGCGCGTGGCGCAGCGCTCCGAACAGAAACGGCGGCAGTTGTTCGACGAGGTGTCAAGGTAGACGTTGCCGCAGCGCTCGTCGGCGCACACGCCGAAGCGGCTGCCCCGATAACGGCACAGCCAGGCCGCCAGCCCCCACACCGCGCCGGCGACGAACTCGCCGGAGACCGTCGACCCGCGTCCGGTGACGTGCATGTGCCAGTCGTCTTCGGGATGGCCCGAGATGCGCGGCTGCACCGGGTACTGCTCCAGCATCGCGTTGAGGATGTCGACGGCGCCGGCGTCGTCGCCTTCGGCGCCGGCGACGAACACCTCGCGCAGTCTGCGTTTGGCGCGGCGGAACACCGCCAGGTCGCGGTCGGTGGCCCGCTCGGTCCACCAATTGCGCTCGCCGAAGAGGGTGTGCAGGGCGGCCA
>JBOGDN010000323.1:0-2089 GCA_050742995.1 Stackebrandtia sp.
CTCGACCCGACCGGCGACTCGGTGTTCTCCCGCCTGACGCCGTCGCTGTCCCGACGGCTGGCGGCCTTCTCCCGCGAGCGTCGCACGACCCTGTTCATGACCCTGCTCGCGGCGTTCTCCACGTCCCTGCACCGACTGTCCGGACAGGACGACTTCGTCGTCGGCACGGCGTTCGCCGACCGTCCCGAGGGCGACGAAGACCTCGTCGGCGCTCTCCTCAACACGCTTCCGCTGCGCATGGACCTGTCCGGCGACCCCTCCTTCGACAAAGTGCTCGACCGAGTGCGCGACACGGTCATGGACGCCTACGAGCACGGCCACGTGCCGTTCGAGCAGGTGCTGGAGGCGGTGAACCCGGTCCGCGACACCAGTCGGGCGCCGCTGTTCCAGACGCTGATGGTCTACGAGGACGAAGAGGTGTTCGCTTTCGACCTGCCGGGCGTCGCCGCCGCCGTGCTCGACGAGGGACCCGACCGGGCGCTGTACGACCTCACCGTTTACCTGGCGAACGTCTCCGACGGCGTCCGCGTCCACGTCGAATACAACACCGCCTTGTTCGACGAGTCGACCGTGCGACGGTTCGTCGGGCTTTTCGCGCAGATCCTCGACGCGGTCGTGGACGACCCCGCACGGCCCGTGTCAGATCTGGACTGTCTGACCGTCGAGGATCGACGGCTGCTTTCGCGATGGGAGCACGGTCCGGACTCACCGCTCGACGACGCCGGGGTGCACCGGCTCGTGGCGCGTCGCGCCGCCGAGCGGCCCGAAGCGATCGCCGTCGACACGGGCGCCGAACAGCTCAGCTACGCCGATCTGGACGCGCACGCCCGGGCTCTCGCCCGGCGGCTGACCGCCGCCGGCGTCGGCGCCGGAAGCGTCGTGGCCGTGCGGCTTCCGCGCGGCGTCGCGCTCGTGATCGCCCAGTTCGCGGTGTTGAAGGCCGGTGGCGCGTTCCTGGCGATCGACCCGGACCTGCCGAGCGCACGCATCCGCTTCATGGTCTCCGACGCCGGCTGCAAAGTGGCGATCGACGCGGACGAACCGTCCGGACAGGACTTCGACGGACTGACCGTGATCGGCGTCGACGACCGCGACGACGTCGGGGCCGAACTGTCCGTCGACGCCGGCCCCGACGATCTGGCGTTCGTCGTCTACACCTCCGGCTCCACCGGAAAACCCAAGGGGGTGCTCACGGCGCACCGCGCCACGGCGAACGTCTGCCGGTGGTACGCCGAGGAGACCGGGTTGGCTCCGGGCGAGCGAACCACGTGCACCGCCGCGCTCGGATTCGACGTGTGCGTCTTGGAGATATGGGCGGCCCTGGCCGCCGGCGCCACGCTCGTGTTCCCCGACGAAGCCGTCCGACGCGATCCGCGGGCGTTGACCGCCTGGCTCGCCGAGCGCGACGTCGATGTGGCGTGGCTTCCCACGGTCGTGGCCGAGGCCGTGCTCGAAGAGCCCGAAGCGGAGAAGATCCCCGCCCGGGTCGTGGTCACCGCGGGCTCGGCGCTGCGTCGTCGACCCTCGTCGCGACTGCCGTTCCGGCTGATCAACGCCTACGGTCCCGCCGAAGCCGGGATCCTGGCCAGCTGCTGTACGGTCTCGCCGGAGGGCGACGGGCCGATCCCCATCGGGCGCCCGCTGCCCAACGTCGGCCTTTACGTCCTGGACGGGAACCGGCGCGAGACGCCGATCGGCGTCGCCGGAGAACTCTATATAGGAGGAGACGGCCTGGCCGAGGGCTACCTCAACCGGCCGGAGCTCACCGAGGAACGTTTTGCAACCGTCGATCTTCCCGACGTCGGCGCCCGGAGGCTGTACCGCACCGGCGACGTCGCGCGCTGGAACCGCAACGGCGAGCTGGAGTTCCTGGGCCGCAACGACGACCAGGTCAAGATCCGCGGAAACCGCATCGAGCCCGGCGAGGTGGCGCACGCGCTGCAAAACCTGCCGACGGTGCGCGAAGCCGCCGTTACGTCGCAGCCGTCCCACGACGGCGAGGACGTGGAGCTGGCCGCCTATATCGTGCCCGCCGACCCCGACGCCGCGCCCGACGAGTCCGAGCTGGCGTCCACATTGAGCGCCGTCC
>JBOGDN010000324.1:0-9237 GCA_050742995.1 Stackebrandtia sp.
TCCCCGAAGTCGAGCGCGACCCCACTCGACGGGCGCACGCCGCGGCGGCGAGCCTGCTCGACCGCGACGGGATCGTGGTCCGGGGAGCGGTCGCCGGCGCCACGCGCGGCTTCGCCGGCCTGTACCCGGTGCTGTCGGCCATGGAGGACAAGGGCGCCGCCCGGCGCGGCTACTTCGTCTCAGGGCTGGGCGCCGCGCAGTTCGCCGAGGCCGGCGCGGTCGACCGCCTCCGCGCGGCCACGCCCGACGGGGCGACGGTGCTTTCGGCCTGCGACCCGGCCAGCCCGTACGGCGCGGGCCTGGCCTGGCCGGCCCGCGACGACGAGGGCTCGGGGCACCGCCCCGGACGCAAGGCCGGGGCGATCGTGGTGATCGTCGACGGCGAACTGTGCTGGTTCGTCGAGCGCGGCGGACGCACGATCCTGTCCTACACCGACGACACCGCACGGCACCGCGCCGCGGCGCAGGCCCTGACCGGCGTGGCCGAACGCGGCGGCCTGCCCCGCATGACCGTCCTGCACGCCGACGGCAAGCCGGTCGGCGCCACCGAAGTCGGCGCCGCCCTGGCGCAGGCCGGCTTCCGCGCCACCCCCAAGGGCCTGCGGCTGTATACCGGGTGACGGCCGCCGTCGCTTTGGGGATGATGGTGGGGTGCGGGTGGAATTCGGGATCTTGGGTCCGCTTGAGGTGCTGCGCGACGGGGAGTCGGTGCGGCTGCCAGGGCGTGTGCAGCCTCGCCTGTTGGCGGTGCTGCTGACGGAGGCGGGCCGGGTCGTGCCGTTGGGGCGGATCGTCGAAGCAATCTGGGACGCCGACCCGCCCAACACCGCCAGGCGGCAGGTGCAAAACAACGCCGCGCTGCTGCGCAAGCTGCTCGGCGGATTCGTCGAGCCCGTCGGCGAGGGATACCGCATCCTCCTCGACGACGACCAGTTGGATTCGAGACGGTTCGAGGCGACCGTTCGCGCCGCACGCGAACGCTCTGAAGCCGGCGACCGCGAAGCGGCTCTCGACGCCCTGCGGGAGGGCCTGTCTCTGTGGCGGGGTCCCGCGTTGGCGGGACTGTCGGGGCGGCTGATCGAATCCGGCGCTCAACGGCTCGACGAAGCCAAGCTGGCCGCGATCGAGGAACGCGTCGACCTGGAATTGAGGCTCGGGCGCGAAGAGCAGGTGGCCGCCGAAGTGCGCGGGTTGACGCTCCAGCACCCGTTTCGGGAGCGGCTGGCCGGGCAGCTGATGCTGGCCTTGTACCGGGCGGGGCACGGCGGCGAAGCTCTCGAGGCATATGAGGCCGTGCGCTCGCGGCTGGCCGAGGAGCTGGGGGTCGACCCGGGTCAGCGGCTGCGCGACCTGCACTCGGCCATCCTGCGCGAAGACTCGGCTCTGGACGCGACCGCCCTGCGACCCGACCAGTGGGCGCCAGGCGCCGGCGGCGGGCCGGCCATGCCGACGCCGGCTCAGCTTCCCGCGGACACCGCGGCGTTCGCCGGACGCGACGATCAACTGGCCAAGTTGGACGAGCTCCTGGACGCGGGCGAAGGCGCCGCGGTGCTGTCGACGGTGACCGGCATCGGCGGAGTCGGCAAAACCGCGCTCGCCGTCCACTGGGCCCATCAAAGGCGCGGACGCTTCCCCGACGGTCAGCTCCACGTCAATCTGCGCGGCTTCGACCGCGGCGAGCCGGTGTCGCCCCAAGAAGCCCTGAACGGATTCCTGCGCGCATTGGGACAATCCGGCGACTCGATTCCGTCTGACATCGACGAAGCCGCCGCGCTTTACCGCTCCCTCCTGGCCGACAAGCACATGCTGGTGCTCCTGGACAACGCCCGCGACGTCGCCCAGGTCCGCCCACTCATGCCCGCCAGCCCCGGAACCTTCGCGCTGGTCACCAGCCGCGACCGGCTCGCCGGCCTCACCGCCCTCGACGACGCGCGTCCCCTGCGCCTCGACACGCTCGATCAGTCCGACTGCCTGGAACTGCTGGCCAACCTCCTCGGCGTCCAACGCGTCCGCGCCGAGGCCGAGGCGGCGCAGCGCCTCGCCGAGGTCTGCGGGCGGCTTCCCCTGGCGATCCGCATCGCCGCCGCCAACCTCGCCGCACAACCGCACGTCGAGTTCGCCGACTTCATCGCCGAGCTCGAAGGCGCCGACCGCTTGAAACTCCTGACGGTCGACGGAGACCCGGACGCCGCCGTCGCCGCGACCTTCGACCACTCCCATCGAGCACTGCACGCCGAGGCCCAGGACCTGTTCATGCGACTTGGCCTGATTCCCGGCCACGACTTCACCCCGGCACTGGCCGCGGCTGTGGTCGATCGGCCCGACTCTGAGAACAAACTCCTGCTCGACCGTCTCGAAAACGCCCACCTGCTTGAGCAGCATCAGCCCGGCCGCTACCGTTTCCACGACCTGCTCAAGGAATACGCGAAGCAGCGTG
Organism: Stackebrandtia sp.; assembly: GCA_050742995.1. Taxonomy (GTDB): domain Bacteria; phylum Actinomycetota; class Actinomycetes; order Mycobacteriales; family Micromonosporaceae; genus Stackebrandtia. The sequence continues at coordinate 2,438 of JBOGDN010000324.1, forward strand.
CCGACGTCGTGTTGAACGACGCCGACCGCGCGGCGGTGCGCGACCGCGTCGTCGAGTGGTACTACCAGCGTCGAGACGCGTTGCCGGACCCCGAATTCAGCAACGTGGTCGCCGCGTTCGACGCCTGGAAGCATCACGACCGGGCATTGCCTTTGGCGATGGTGTTGGGCTTGTTCGTCAACGACGGGCACAACCCCGCCGAGATTCGCCGGCATGTGGAGTCGGTGTTGCCGTCGGCCGAACGTCACGGCGATCCCGTCGGGCTCTACCACGTGCACCACGCGCTCGCCGCCGCCACGATATTCGACAGCGCCGACGACTCCGTAGAATTCGGACGAAAGATGCTTGCCGCGGCCGAAGGGCTCGCCGACGGCGAAACCCTCATGGACGCCAGCTACAGGCTCGGCATCAGCCTGTACAGCTTCGGCCGAAACGCCGAAGCCGAACCGCTGCTGCGCACAGCGCTGCACGGCGCCGAATCCGTCGACGAACCGCATGTCCTGACGAATCGCCTGACCGCTCTGGCGGCCACGTGCCGGGTGCTGGGGAGATTCGCCGAAACCGAAGAACTTCTGTTGCGGGCCGAACAAGTCGCGTGTCGACAGTCGCTGCCGCGACGCAGCATGGCCATCCACAATTCCCTGGGGCTCTTGTATATGGAGACGGGACGGCTCGACGAAGCCTGCGGGCAACTCGACGAAGCCGAGAAACTGCTCAAACACGCCGCTTCCCCCGTGAATCGCGCCATCCTGTTGCAGCGGCGCGGTCAGCTGTGCTGGCGTCGTGGGCAGTATGCGAAGGCGAAGCTGTACCTGTCGCAAGCCGTCGAGCAGGCGGACGGCGTGAAGATCCGGGGGCCGATGACGCAGTATCGAGAGGTGTTCGCCGGATTCCTCAGCGATTCGGGCCAACACCGCGAAGCCCTCGCGCTGGTCGAGTCCGCCACGGCCCGCCGAGGACGACAAGCCTCGATGGCGGCGACGGCTCGGCGAGAGCTGTTGCTGTGCAAGATCCACGTCGGCCTCGACGAGCACCGGCAGGCTCTTCGCCACGGCGTCGAAGCGCGCGACGTCTGCGCCGCCATGCCCTACCCGCTGCGGCACGGTCAGAGTTTGGCCGCGCTGGCCGACGCCCACGCCGGGCTCGGCGACGTCGCGGCCGCCGGCGAATGTCGACAGCGGGCCTTCGAGATCTTCGACCGCCTCGGCGTCCCCGAAGCCAGGCAGCTCAAGGCCCTTCTCGAAACCGCCTGACGCCGACGTGAGCTTGCGCACGAATCGGGCGTTCGGGCGGTAAATCGCCTTCGCGAATCTGCCTCGGAGACGTAGCGTCGAGCCTCGTGTGCGGCCGGATCCCGCGACACTTCGACCCGACCCCAAGTTGCCCTCCGTAGACGCTGCTGCCTGTAGTCCACCCTGCCGCAAAACTCCCCCCGAAAGAGACTCGTGACCGCGTCCACAGCAGAACAGGAACGCCTGAAACCTGAGTTCCACGGCTGGCGCATGGTCGGATTCGCCAGCGCGGGCGTGGCCCTGACCGCTCCCGGCCAGACCGCCGCGGTCTCCGTGTTCATCGACCCGATGACGGCGGACCTGGGCATCTCCCGCTCGGCGGTCTCCACCGCGTACCTGATCGGGACGCTCACCGGCGCTTTCGCATTGCCTTTCATCGGCAAGCTGATCGACCGCCACGGCGTGCGAATCACCATGGCAGGCATCGGCGCGGTCTTCGGCGCGGCGCTTGTCGGGCTGTCGGTCGTCACCGAGATCGTCGGGCTGACCTCCGGGTTCGTCGGCATCCGCATGGCCGGACAGGGCGCGCTGGGGCTGGCGGCCAGCACGGTCGTCTCGCTGTGGTTCCGTCGCAAGCGGGGCGCCGCGCTCGGCGTCGTCAACGGCGTGGGCGCGGGGTTCATCTCGCTGTCGCCGGTGTTGCTCGAGCAGTTCATCTCCGCCTCGCACTGGCGCACCGCCTGGCTGCTGGAGGGCCTGGCGATCTGGGCACTCGTCATTCCGATCGCGCTGTGGGGGATGCGCAACCGCCCCGAAGACGTCGGCCAGCACGTCGACGGCATGCCCTCGTCGAGCGAAGCCGCCGCCGAGGAGGTCGGACTCACCCGCGCGCAGGCGCTGCGCGCGCCCTTCTTCTGGGTGCTGGCCGGGTGCGTGGCCACGACCGGGATGCTGGCCACGGCCGTGGGCTTTCACCAGATCTCACTGCTGGGCGAACGGGGTCTGTCGTCCACCGAGGCGGCCGCGAACTTCCTGCCGCAGACCGTGGCCGGGATAGCGGCCACCATGCTCATGGGCGTGTTGATGGACCGGCTGCCGGCGCGGCTGCTCATCTGCGCGTCCATGGCGACGCTCGGCTTCGGCCTGGCCTGGGCCACGTTCGTCGCGCCGGGGTGGTCGGCGTTGGGCTTCGGATTGACGCTCGGCGCGGCGGGCAACGCCATCCGCACCATCGAGGCGGCGATGACGCCGCGCGTGTTCGGCACCGCGCATCTTGGCGCGATTCGCGGCGTGATCACCGCGCTCAGCGTCGCCTCCACGGCGTTCGGGCCGCTGCTGTTCGCGCTGGTGCACGACGCGACGGGCTCGTATTCCTCGGCGCTGTGGGGCTCGACGGCGTTGCCGGCGCTCATCGTCGTCGCGGCGCTGACGGCCCCGCTGCCGCAGGCGGCGCTGATTCCAAGGTGACCGCGGCTCGGGTAACTGCTAAAGTGACGGACATGTGGATGATCTGAGCGCTTCGCGCGACAGCCGCCGACGCGGCTTTTCTCTCCCAATGTCAATCACCCGGGCAATTCGGCCCGCATTGGCCGCGCCCATTCGCAGTCTCGAGGAGACGTCCAGATGCCTGAAGATCACAAGCCCAAGTCCGACGAAGCGGAAGTCGACGGCGAGCAGCCGGAGCCGACCAACCGCGCGGAGCGCCGCGCCATGAAAAAGGGCAAGAAGGCCAACCGCGTCAAGGGGGTCGACGGCGGAGCTTCGAGGGGAGGCTTCAGCCCCAAGGACATCAAGGTCGCCACTCACAAGGAGTTCACCAACCGCAAGAGCGGCTGACTTCAATTCTAGTCGAACGGGTTGCGGCCGGATAGGCCACCGTCCCGATGTTTTCGCTGGTCTTATCGTTACTGTGGCGGGGTCCCGAAAGGGGTCCCGCCTTTCTTTTTCTCAGCACAGTGGAGTTTTTATGTCCAAAGACGGTTTCGACTGGGCCGAGGAGGCCCTGGACCTGACCAAGGCCGCGCAAAGCGACGCCGAGTTCTACGCGCTCATCGCCGGCGAGCTGACGCGCGAGGGCCACCGCATCGCCGTCGACTTCGGCTGCGGCGGCGGGGGCATGGCCGTGGCGCTGCGCGACAGCTATCGCGCCGACGGGCACGACGCTCAGGTGGTCGGGCTCGACGCGCACCCCGAGGTCTTCGAAGCGACGCAGCGCGACAACCCCGACATCCGCTTCGCCAAGGCGTCGTTCGAGGACTCGCCGGAGCAGATCCGAGAAGCCTGCGGCGGCGCTCCCGACCTGATCTGGGCCCGCGGCGCCATCCACCACGCCGACGACGAGCAGGAGGCGATTCACGTCCTGGCCGGCGCGCTGGCGCCCGGCGGCGTCCTGGCGCTGAACGAGGGCGGCACGTCCGTGGCGCACATGCCCAGGCACGTGGGCCTCGGCAAGCCTGGGCTGCATTTTCGGCTGTACGCGGCCATGAACGCCAGCGCCGAGGAGAAGATGGCCGATTTGAACCCGATGCCGTACGGCTGGCTGACCGGCATGCGCAAGGCGGGCTTGGAGAACGCCTTCACCCGCAACGTCCTGTACGACAAGCCCGCGCCGCTGGCCGGCGCGGACATGGACCACGTGCTCGGCAAGCTCGAAAAGCAGGTCGGATGGGCTGAGGAGTTCCTAGCCGACGAGGACCTCGCCGCGTGGAAGCGGCTGCTCGACTCCGACAACGACGCGTGGCTGGGGCACCGCGACGACCTGTTCTACCTGGCGGCCAACAGCGTGCACATCGCGACAAAGCCGCGCTGAGCCTCGGCCGCAAAGCGTCCGCCGCCTCTACTACAGGCCCCGCCCCACAACCGGGGGCAAACCGCCCTTCAATTAATTATGGTCGCCGCGGCCGGCGGGCGCCGTCAAATAGTTATCAGTCGATGCGCACGCGTCGCGGGCTTCGGGCGGCGCCGGGTCACCCGGAGCCCGCGGCCCGTTTGCGCAGCACGCGTTGGCGTTCGTCGTAGTCGCGCTTGCGCTGCGGATAGCCCACTTTGGACACCTCGTACACCGGCATGTTGAGCTTGTTGCCGAGCTTGAAGGCGCCTTCCACTCCGTCGACGCGACGCCGCGTCCACTCGCCGTCGTGGGCTATCAACATCACGGTCGTCTCGGTGACCGTGGTACGGGGCTCCACATAGGCTTCGACCCCCTGCCTGGTGGCGACGAATTCCTCCAGGTGGGAGGTGTCGACGCGTCGCGCGCCGCGGTCAAATGTGTCGGCGCGCTTCCTCTTGCGGCTGAACCAGCCCACCGGTCATCACCTTCCACATGTGCGGGCGTCGCGACAACGCGCGAGGCGTACGTAGCGACAAGTTTACGACGTATGTCACGTCTCTCGATGTGTTCGGAGGCACACGCGGGCGGAGGGGCGCCGCCGAGCCGGGCGAGGTTGAATGGTGAGGCGCACCCTAGCAGGGGTCCGGCTGCCATCCGCCTCGGCAGGTGCGAGGATGACCCTTGAGGATGTCGACAATATTGACATGGGAGTTTTCGTGAGCGACCCGAACGCAGGCTATGACGTTGTAATCCTGGGGGGCGGCAGCGCCGGTTACGCCTGCGCCCTGCGCGCGGCTCAGCTTGACCTGTCCGTGGCCCTCATTGAGAAAGACAAGATGGGCGGCACCTGCCTGCATCGCGGATGCATCCCCACCAAGGCGCTGCTGCACGCCGGCGAGGTCGCCGACACCGCGCGCGAAAGCGAACAGTTCGGCATCAAAGCCGAGGTCACCGCGGTCGACATCGAGGCTGTCAACGCCTACAAGGACGGCGTGGTCGCCAAGATGTACAAGGGCCTGCAGGGTCTGATCAAGGCCGCCAAGATCGACCAGTTCGAAGGCGCGGGCAAGCTCGTGGCTCCCGACGCCGTAGAGGTGAACGGCCAGCGGATCACCGGCCGCCACGTCGTGCTGGCCACGGGCTCGACGTCCAAGAGCATTCCCGGCCTAGACGTCGACGGCGAGCGCGTCATCACCTCCGAGCACGCCCTCAACCTCCCGAAGCTGCCGGGCTCGGCCGTGGTGCTTGGCGGCGGCGTCATCGGCGCGGAGTTCGCCAGCGCGTGGAAGTCGCTTGGCGTCGACGTCACCATCATCGAGGCGCTGCCGCGGCTGCTGGCCGTCGAGGACGCCGACTCCTCCAAGGTGCTCGAGCGGGCGTTCCGCAAGCGCGGCATCGCGTTCAAGACCAATAAGCCGTTCGAGTCGGTGAAGACGACCCAGGACGGCGTCTCCGTGACGATCGCCGGCGGCGAGGTCGTCGACGCCGACCTGCTGCTTGTGGCCGTGGGCCGCGGCCCGGTCAGCCAGGGGCTTGGCTTTGAAGAGCAGGGCGTCGCCATGGAGCGCGGCTTCGTGACCACCGACGACTACGCCCGCACCAACGTGCCCGGCGTGTACGCCATCGGCGACCTCGACGGCCGGATCCAGCTGGCCCACCGCGGGTTCCAGCAGGGCATTCTCGTCGCCGAGCACATCGCCGGGCTCGAACCGCAGCCGATCGACGAAGCCGGCATTCCGCGGGTCACCTACACCGAGCCCGAGGTCGCCTCCGTGGGTCTTACCGAGGAGCAGGCCAAGGAGAAGCACGGCGCCGACGCGATCAAGTCGTACAACTACAACCTGGGCGGCAACGGCAAGAGCAACATCCTCAAGACCCAGGGGTTCGTGAAGCTGGTGCAGGTCGTCGACGGGCCGGTCGTCGGCGTTCACATGGTGGGCAGCCGCATGAGCGAGCAGATCGGCGAAGCGCAGCTCATCTACAACTGGGAGGCCTTCCCGGCGGAAGTCGCTCAGCTGGTTCACATGCACCCCACCCAGAACGAGGCTCTCGGCGAGGCACACTTGGCTCTCGCGGGCAAGCCGCTGCACGCACACGCCTAACTTATCTACAGGAGCGAAAGACAAATGCCGGTAACGGTCACCATGCCTGCCCTGGGAGAAAGCGTCACCGAGGGCACCATCACGCGCTGGTTGAAGAAGGAAGGCGACTCCGTCGAGGCGGACGAGCCGCTCCTGGAGGTGTCGACCGACAAAGTGGACACCGAGATCCCCTCTCCCGCCGCCGGGATCTTGACTCGCATCATGGCCGCCGAGGACGACACGGTGGAGGTCGGCGGCGAGTTGGCGGTTATCGGCGACACCGACGAGGTCGGCTCGCCTGCCGAGCCCGCGCCGGGGTCGGCGGCGACGTCTGAGGCGCCCGCGGAAGCGGACGAGCCCGAGGCGCCCTCCGAACCGGAGCAGCCCGCTCTCGTCGAGGCGAACGAGCAGCCGGCGGCTTCGGAGGCGGCCGGCGAAGGCAGCGAAGTGCCGATGCCGGCGCTTGGCGAGTCGGTCACCGAGGGCACTGTCACGCGTTGGCTGAAGTCCGTCGGCGACTCCGTCGAGGTGGACGAACCGCTCGTCGAGGTTTCCACCGACAAAGTGGACACCGAGATTCCGTCGCCGGTGGCCGGAAAGCTGCTTGAGATCAAGGTCGGCGAGGACGAGACCGTCGAAGTGGGCGCGACTTTGGCC
>JBOGDN010000325.1:0-4306 GCA_050742995.1 Stackebrandtia sp.
GCGCACGGCCGCCGCCGAACGCGGGTCGGGGCTGCCGTGCGCCGCAAGCACGACCGGCGTGTTCAGACGTTTATGCCGCATTCGGTCTTCTCAAACATCGCCCAGCGTCCGGCGCGGGGGTCTTCGCCGGCGCCGACTCGCCGGGTGCACGGCCAGCAGCCCACCGAGCCGTAGCCGTTCTCCAGCAGGGAGTTCACCGGGATGTCGTGCTTGACCACGTACGCGTCGACGTCGTCCTGGGTCCAGTCGGCGATCGGGGCGATCTTGACCCGCTTGCGTTCGGCGTCGAAGTCGACGACGCGGGTGTCGGCGCGCGTGGGGGACTCGTCCCGGCGCAGCCCGGCGGCCCAGGCGTCGTACGGCTCGAGGGCGTCGGCCAGGGGCGCGACCTTGCGCAGCGCGCAGCACTCGTCCGGAGAGCGGTCCCACAGCCGGGGGCCGTACTCGCCGTCCTGGCGCCGCACGGACAGCGAAGGGGTGACGGACTTGACGCTCACCGGCAGGTTGCGGCGCACGTGCTCTCGCACGTCCAGAGTCTCTTCAAAGTGGAGGCCGGTGTCGAGGAACACCACGTCGACGCCGGGGGCCACCTGGGACACCAGGTGCACCAGCACCGCGTCGGCAAAGGAGGAGGTCACACAGAAGCGCTCGCCGAACTCGGCCACCGCCCATTCGATGATTCGCTGCGCGCCAGCGCCTTCCAGCCGCTTTCCCGCGCGCAGCGCCAGATCTCGCAGTTCAAAAGGGTCACGTCTCATCGTTGATCACCAATCCAGAGAGTTTGACTGTGAAGACTCGCGTGCACGACCGGCAGTGCCAGCCGCCCGCTTCGTGTGGTCTGAGGTCTTCGTCGCCGCAGAATGGGCAGTAGTACGGGACGGCTCGGGAGGTACTCATTTCAACTCCTCCTCGTCGACGCGCACGACCCACTCGGCGAACGGCTCGTCGGGCTTGCGCCCGTCGAGGTAGCGCCGGGCGAGTCGTTCGACGTAGTCGTCCAGATCGGCCGAGGTGACCTTCAGGCCGCGCAGCTTGCGTCCGAATCCGGCGTGCATGCCGTGGCCGCCACCGAGGTGGACCTGGAATCCGGGAACCTGTTTGCCTTCGTGGGTCACCAGCAGCCCCTTGAGGCCGATGTCGGCGGTCTGGGTGCGCGCGCACGCGTTGGGGCAGCCGTTGACGTGCACCGAAAGCGGAACGTCCATCTCGGGGACGCGGCGCTCGAGCTCGGCGACCAGGTCCCTTGCCCGGTCCTTGGTGTCGACAATGGCCAGCTTGCAGTATTCAAGACCGGTGCAGGCCATCGTGGAGCGTCGCCACGCCGACGGCTTGGCCGAAAGGCCGAGCGTCTCGAGGTCGGCGACGGCGGCGTCGACGTCGTCGGCCTCGATGTCGAGCAGCAGCAGCTTCTGCAGCGGGGTGGTGCGCACCCGGTCGGAGCCGTAGCGCTCCGCGATGTCGGCGAGACCGTCGAGAACGGCTCCCGACACCCGGCCGACGGTCGGCGCCACGCCGATGAAGTAGCGCCCGTCGGCTTGACGGTGGACGCCGATGTGGTCGAGCATGGCCGACGGCAGCGGCGGGGCTTCCAGGTCGGCGAGCTTCTCGCCGAGGTACTCCCGCTCGACGACCTCGCGGAACTTCTCGATGCCCCAGTCGTTGACCAGGAACTTCAGTCGCGCCCGGTGGCGCAGCCGCCGGTAGCCGTAGTCGCGGAACACCGAGGTGACCGCCGCCCACACGTCGGCGACCTGTTCGGGCGCCACCCAGGTCCCCATGCGCTTGGCCAGCATCGGGTTGGTCGAAAGGCCGCCGCCGATCCACAGGTCGTAGCCCGGTCCGTGTTCGGGGTGCACCGCGCCCAGAAACGAGATGTCGTTGCATTCGTACGGGATGTCGGGCAGCCACGAGATCGCCGACTTGAACTTGCGCGGCAGGTTGGAGAAGGACTTGTCGCCGACGTAGCGGTCGGTGATCTCCTTGATCAGCGGCGTGGCGTCGTAGCGCTCGTCGGCGGCGACGCCGGCGACCGGGCTGCCCAGGACCACGCGCGGGCAGTCCCCGCAGGCTTCCTGAGTGTGCAGTCCCACCGACTCGAGCAGCTCCCAGATGGCCGGCATGTCCTCGACGCGGACCCAGTGCACCTGCACGTTCTGCCGGTCGGTGACGTCGGCGGTGTCGCGGCCGTAACGCCGGGACACCTCGGCGACCGCACGCAGCTGAGCGAGGCTGAGCTGGCCGCCGTCCATGCGCACGCGCAGCATGAAGTACTTGTCGTCGAGCTCTTCGGGCTCCAGGATCGCCGTCTTGCCGCCGTCGATTCCGGGTCGACGCTGGGTGTACAGGCCCCACCAGCGAAACCGGCCCCGCAGGTCGGCGGGGTCGATGGAGTCGAAGCCCGCGTGCGCGTAGATGTTCTCGATGCGCGCACGCACGTTGAGAGGATTGTCGTCCTTCTTCGACTGCTCGTTTTTATTGAGCGGCTCGCGGTGGCCAAGAGCCCACTGGCCCTGGCCTTTGGCTCGTCCGCGGGTAGCGGTGGACACAGCACTCCTCGAATGATGACAGTAGACTGACGCGCGAGGAGCGCGGACGACGCCGGCCGCGGCCTGCGCGCCCGGAATGAGAACTGAGAATGCGGAAGAACGGGCGCCTTAGCAGGACACCGGCATACAGATGGCGCTGCGCGTCCGCCCGAAGTCGACGTGGCGACGTGCCACGAGACGGAGACGGAACGCTGCTGACATGCGCCCAAGAATGCCACACATCCGGGCGACACGCCACTGTCGCGAGGCGTTCCGGCCCCCAGCGTCGTCGCCCTGTCACTGTGGGTGATTTTGTGATTCACTTGCCTGGTGGGGCGAATTGTTCTGGTGCGACACGGCGAGACGGAATGGAGCGCGCTCGGCCGGCACACCTCTATCACCGACCTGGACCTCACCGAAACCGGTCTGGACCAGGCAAAAGCCCTTGCGCCGTTGTTCGCCGAACGCGAGTTCGCCGCGGTGATGTGCAGCCCGCGGATTCGCGCTCTGCACACCGCGGAGCTCGCGGGCCTGACCGTCACGGCGCTCGACGTCGACCTCGTCGAGTGGGATTACGGCAGATATGAGGGACTCACCACAGACGAGATCCGCCACGACGTCCCGCACTGGACGCTGTGGCGCGACGGCTGTCCCGGCGGCGAGCGAGCCTGGCAGGTCGGCGCGCGTGTGGACCGGGTTCTCAACTACGCGCGCAGGCTCGTCGGCTCCGGAGACGTCGCGCTCGTCGGCCACGCCCACGTGTTGCGGGTGGCCGCCGCGCGCTGGGTCGACCTGCCCGCGTCGTGCGGAGAGGCGCTGCGGCTGGAGCCGGCGACCGTCTCGGAGCTGGGATACGAACACGAACACCCGGCGATCTTGACCTGGAACGTCCCGCCGAGTCGGCTGACCGAGCCCGCGGGGACGCCCGGCTCCCGGCCGTGGCCGCTGCAGTGAAACCAACTGGTACAACCAGTTGACAATCAACAGCTAGGTCCGCCACACTCCAGGCATGGACTTCCAGGCGGTAGAGCGCAGCTGTGTGTCAGACCAGGTCTTCCGGCAGCTGCGCGACGCCATATTGACCGGCCGCCTCGCCGCCGGCGAGGCGCTGCCCTCCGAGCGCGAGCTCGCCGAAAGCTTCGGAGTCAACCGACACGCCGTGCGCGAAGCCGTCAGGCGGCTGGAACAGTCGAACCTGGTCGCCGTGGCCCAGGGCGGCTCCACCAAGGTCCTCGACTGGCGCGTAAGCGCCGGGCTCGACCTCGCCGTGGCCCTCGCGCAGTCCGGCGACGTCCTGCCCACCGCGCACGTCGTGCGCGACATGCTGGAAATGCGCGCCTGTGTGGGCGCCGACGCCGCCCGCCTGTGCGCGCTGCGCTGCGACGAAGCCCTGCGCACCAAGCTCGAAGACGTCGTCGAGGCGATGGACGCCGCCGACTCCGACCTCGAGGGTCTGCACAATCTGGACATTCAAATGTGGCGGCTCGTCGTCACCGGCGCCGACAACCTCGCCTACCTGTTGGCGTTCAACAGCCTCGTCAACGAGGCCGTCGCCGTCTCCCCCGTACCCCAGGACCACCGCTCTGAAGAGCTTTTGGACACAGAAGGGCACCGGCGGCTCGTCCGGCTCATCGCCGAGCGACGCGCCGAGGAGGCCTACGCCTGCGCCCGGAAACTCCTCACCCCCTCCCTGCCTGAAGAAAAAGATCGGAAACCCTCGTCATGATCGACGCGGTTACTGTCGCCATCCCGTTTTTCGTGCTGTTCATCATCATCGAAGC
>JBOGDN010000326.1:0-1661 GCA_050742995.1 Stackebrandtia sp.
GATCTAGGGACGTTTGACCCATTCGGTCCGTAGGTCCCTTCGATTTGAGGTCCGCAGTCCCTGTGACGGATCCGGCGCCTCGGGTTGACTGGGACGCGGCAGATCCCGAAAGGACCGACGACGTGACAACAGCGATGGAACGACAGACAGGGGTCGGGAGTGTGCTCCCCGGTCGCCCCGACCTGGTCGACACGCTGCGCCGGGGCGGGCGACGCGTCATCGGCCCGACGGTTCACGGCGGCGTAGAGCTGGGCGACATCGAAAGCGCCGCTGATCTGCTCTATGGGATGGGTGTGTACGTCGAGGCGGGACACTACGAGCTGCGTCACCGCGGTAATCGTCTCGCGTTCGGCTGCACACCCATCCGTCAATCCCGGAACCGCTTCCTTCACCCGCGGCGCCAGCTGCCGCGGTCGGCCGAGCTCCGAGAGGACTGCTGATGCAAACCGCCTACGATCTGCTGCGCGCCCACCCCTTCCTGGCCGGCCTGCCCGAGGGCCAGCTTCGCAGGATGGCGATGTGGTCGCACCGCGCCGCCTTTCACGCCGGCGCCCGCATATTCAACGAGGGCAGGCCGGCCGACCGTTTCTGGCTGATTCTGGACGGGAGCGTCGTCGTCGACGCCAACACGCCGGATCAAGGCATTGTGGACGTCGATGTGATCGGCCCCGGCTCGGTGCTCGGCTGGTCCTGGATGACCCCGCCGTACCGGTGGCATTTCGGCGCCACGGCACGGGAGGACGTTTTGGCCGTCCAGCTGGACGGCAAGGGGATCTTGCGCATGTGCGTCGACGACCCGGATCTGGGGTTCGAGTTGACCAGCCGTTTCGCGCAGGTGGTGATTCAGCGGCTGCACGCCACTCGCAGACGCCAGCTTCGCCGCACGCCGGAAGCGGTGTGAGGCCGTACGCCGCCGGCGTCAGTTGGAATGCGGGGCGTGCGGGGTTCGACGTGCGCGTCGGCGCCGGGGTAGACAAGAGATCTGTGCCCGTCGTCGAGCCAGCGCACCAGATAGGGCGGCGCCCCGTCCGGGCTCCCCGCTTCGACGACGATCCCGACGCGCGGCGGATCGTCCACGCGGGTGCCTTTGAGGACAATTCTGTCGCCGCTTTTCTCCTTCATGGACCAATCGTCGCCGCAACTGGTTCGGTGTGCCGGAGACACAGGTCACCGGCGTTTGCGGACCAAAGCCCGCGCGTCGCGACGCCTTGCGGCCCTGGTGATTCAGGCGGTCGCGGGTGGAGGATGGACTTACCCGATCACGAGTAGGTGAAAGCGATGATGTACTGGCACGACGCCGGCTTCGGCTGGGGGATGTTCCTGTTTAACACGTTGCTGTTCTGGGCACTGCTCGCGGGGATGGCATGGGTGTTCTACGGCTTGTGGCGCTCTCGCCGCGAGTCGCGCGACGCCTCGCGTGCCGAGCAGACCCTCGCCGAGCGGCACGCGCGCGGCGAGATCGACGCCGAGGAGTTCGAAAGCCGGTCGAAGACGCTGCGGCGATTTGGCAATTGACGCCGACAGCACTGCGGCCGCCGTCTGCGGAGCCGGCGGCGGCCGCCCACAACATCGACCGAAAACAATTTGACGCGGTCCGGCGACGTGGGCGACCATAATTAATTGAATGGGCGGTTTGCCCCCGGTTGTGGGGCGGGGCCTGT
>JBOGDN010000327.1:0-13196 GCA_050742995.1 Stackebrandtia sp.
CCTCAGACGCCACGGTGCTCGCCGTCGCGGCCGCCGCCGTCTACGGCCTGGGTTTCGGAGCGCTGCAAAACGACTCCATGTCGGTGATGTTCCGCCGGGTCGGCCCCGGCGGGCACGGACACGCCAGCGTGGTGTGGAACGTCGCCTACGACGGCGGCACCGGGCTCGGCGGCGCCGCCATCGGACTGGTGTCGCTGTCGGCGGGGCTGCCGGGCGGCTTCGCCGTCGCGGCCGCCGCCGTCGCGCTGACCCTGCCCGTCGCGTGGACCACCGCCCGCCTGGAACGTCGCGCATAGACAAGTCCGGCGCCGCGCGAGGCGACGCCGGACTAAGAGCTCGTCACTTCATTCCGTTTCCTGCTGCGCGTTCACCGGGCGCGAGGGTCCTTGCGAAGCGCCGTCGTTGGAGTTTTTGCTCGCGGCGTTGTCGGCGCTTCCGCATCCGACACCGGTATGCGGGAGCGCTTCCGCCTTGGTCTTGTCTGCTCGATCACGCGGGGCTTGCGGCCGTACAGCGGCTTACGGCCGTTGCACTCGCCTGGAGGCCGCTCGCGACAGAAGAGAATGAAGTGACGAGCTCTCGGCCGTGTGTTACTTGCCGCGCAAGCCTTCCAGCCGCTCGCGGAACTCCTCCTGGGAGATCTCTCCGCGGGCGTATCGCTCGCGAAGGACGCCCTCGGCGCCGTTGTGGCGTCGCCAGCCGCGCTTGAAGAAGACGACGAGCGAGACGATCACGGCGATCCACAGCAGCGGGATGAGCAGGAAAAAGGGCCCGCCGCCGTGCCAGCCATAGCCTTCGTGCAGACCGGATGCGACGACTTGGGTGATTGTGGCGTTCACGATGTTCAACTCCTGTGAGCGGTGAGTGCGTTGACGCTTTCTACGTTCCGCGCGGGAGCAGGCCTTGACGTCGGGCGACGGGAGGCAGTTGACCTACCGCCGTCGGCCTACGGGAATCCCTCCATGCCGACTGGCGGATCACGTCACAACAAATCAACAGCAACAACTGTTGATAACTCTGGAGGTAGTTGATATAAGTGTTCATATGAACAAAACGACGCCCCGCGAGCGGAGCCGCCGATGAACACGTGGTCGGAGACTCTGAAGCTGTTCGGCCTGCTGACCGTCGAGCTGACCGCACTGTTCCTGGCGGTCGCCTTCGCCGTGACGCTGGTCAACCGCAAGGTCGGTGCCGAACGGATGCAGTCCTGGCTGGCCGGCGGCCGCCTAGTCGCGCCGCTGAAGGGCGTCGTGCTCGGCGCGCTGACGCCGTTTTGCTCCTGTTCGACGCTGCCCATGCTGCTCGGCATGCTCAAGGCGGGAGCGCCGTTCGCGGCGGCGGCCGCGTTCCTCATCGCTTCGCCGCTGCTCAACCCGATCATCCTGGGAATCATCGCCGTATTGTTCGGCTGGAAGCTGATGCTCGGCTACGCGGCGACGACCTTCGTCTCCTCCGTCCTCGTCGCCGTGATCTGGGACCGCCTCGGACTGCGCCGGCACGTCAGGCGCGTCCGGCTCGCCGCCCCCGCCGAGGAGAAGCCCTGGGCGGGACTGCGCGCCGAGGCCGGGCCGGCGTGGCGCGACGCCCTCGGCTCGTTCAAGCCGGTGGCGATCCCGATGCTGGTCGGCGTCAGCGTGGGAGCGCTCATCTACGGATTCGTCCCCGAGACGTTCCTGACGTCCATCGGCGGCGCGGCGTGGGCGGTCCCGGTCGCCGCGCTCGTGGGCATCCCGCTGTACATCCGAGTCGAGTCCGCGCTGCCGATCGGCATGGCGCTCATCGGCGCCGGCGTCGGCGTCGGACCCGTCTTCGCGCTCATCATCGGCGGCTCCGGCGCTAGCATCCCCGAGATCAGCATGCTCACCGCCGTCTTCAAACCCCCGCTGACAGCCGCCTTCGTCGGCTCCGTGCTCGCCGTGGCCGTCACCGGCGGCGCGGTGCTTCCGTTGTTCGCCTGACCGATTCACAAGGAGTTCTCATGACACGCGCCAACCCGCTGCGCCGCCGCTTCGGCCGCGGCGACAAGACCAAGGTCGACAGCTGCTGCGGCCCCGTCGAACTCGTCCCCGACGAGCCCGCCGACGTCGTCGTCGTGGAAGGCGGCTGCTGCGACGCCGAAGCCGCGCCGCGCGACGCACAAGCCGTACAGGCAGTGCGGCAGGCGATCGAGGCCGGCGGCGGCGACGCCCGGCTCCGGGTGCTCACCGCGACCGAGGCGGCCGGCGGCGGCCTGAGCGCCGAGGTGCTCGCCGAAGTCCAGCGCCGGATGGGCGACGGCCTGCAAGCGCCGCTGGTGCTGATCGACGACGAAATCGTCGCCGGCGGCCACGTCTTGCAGGCCGACGTCGCCTCCGCGCTCGCCGGCCGCTGAGTCGGCCCTTGGGCGTGTGTGAGAGTCCCGTTTTCTGCTGCGCGTTCACCGGGCGCGACGGTCCTTGCGAAGCGCCGTCGTTGGAGTTTTTACTCGCGGCGTTGTCGGCGCTTCCGCATCCGACACCGGGATGCGGCAGCGCCTCCGCGTTGCTCTTGTCTGCTCGATCACGCGGGGCTTGCGGCCGTACAGCGGCTAACGGCCGTTGCATCCACCTGGAGGCCGCTCGCGACGGAAGAGGATTCTCAAACACGCCCTAGCCGCTCCAGCCGGGGCGCACCAGGCCGGACTCGTAGGCGAAGACCACCAGCTGCGCGCGGTCGCGCACCCGCAGCTTCACCATGGCCCGGCTGACGTGCGTCTTCACCGTCGCCGGGCTCAGGTACAGCTTGCCGGCGATGGCCTCGTTGGTCAGGCCGGTTCCCACAAGCGCGACCACCTCGCGTTCGCGCTCGGTGAGCAGCTCGACCTTGCCGGAGGAGACCGGCTCCTTGGCGCGCTGGGCGAACTCTTCGACGAGCCGCCGGGTCACGCCCGGCGACAGCAGGGCGTCGCCGTCGGCCACCACCTTCACCGCCTGCAGCAGGTCGGCGGGCTCGGTGTCCTTGACCAGAAAGCCGGCCGCGCCCGACCGCAGCGCCTCGAAGACATACTCGTCCAGGTCGAAGGTGGTCAAGATGACGATGCGGACGTCGGAAAGCGCGGCGTCGGCGGTGATCTGGGCGGTCGCGGCCAGGCCGTCGACGCCGGGCATGCGGATGTCCATCAGCACCACGTCCGGCGTGGTCTGACGCACCAGCGACACCGCCTCCGCGCCGTCGGAGGCCTCGCCGACCACCTCGATGTCGGGGCTGGAGTCCAACAGGGCGCGGAAACCGCCGCGCACCAGGGCCTGGTCGTCGGCCAGCACCACGCGGATCGGTTTATCGGCATTCACGCCTACAAACTAGCCGGGCAGTTCAGCCCGCACTTCGAAGCCGCCCTGTCGGCGGGGTCCGCCGCGGCACATGCCGCCCACGGCCGCGGCGCGTTCGCTCATGCCGGTCAGCCCGTTGCCGGGCACGGCCGCCCCGCCCACGCCGTCGTCTGACACCGTGATCCGCAGGTCGTCCTCGCGATAGTCCACGGCAACCCACGCGTGTTCGGCCTGCGAGTGCCGCAGCACATTGGTCAAGGACTCCTGGACGATGCGCAGCGCGGTCAGATCGACCGCCGGCGCCAGGTCTCGCCGCGCTCCGTCGACGCGCAGCGCCACGTCGACGCCGGCGCCGCGCACGCTTTCGATCAGATCCTCGAGCTGGCCGAGCCCGTCGGTAGGGGCTCGCGGCGCGGCCTCGCCGGGATTGCGCAGCGTGTCGAGCGCTCCGCGCATCGCGGCCAGCGCCTCCTTGCTCGCGCCCTTGATGGCCGCCAGCGCGGTGCGCGTCTGCTCGGGTTTTTCGTCGACGAGGTGAAGGGCCACTCCGGCCTGCACGTTGATCAGCGAGATGTGATGGGCGAGCAGGTCGTGGAGCTCCTGGGCCAGGCCGAGCCGTTCGGCGGCGGCGGTGCGGGCGGCTTCGGCGGCTTCGGCGCGGCGGGTCTGCTCGGCGCGCTCGGCGCGCACGGCGCCGACCCACCCCAGCAGCGCGACGACGACGGCGGGAGCCACAGGCAGCCCGGGAAGATCCAGCGCGAAGTAGCCGAGCGCGACATAGCCGAGCGCGATCGTCGCGGTGATCCCGACGACCGTGCGAGGCCAGCGGCGCACCCAGAACAGCGAGATCGGCCCCGCGACGGCGAGCGCGTACGCCCACGGGCTGGCGTCGCCGACGGCGTCGCGCCACTGGTCGGGGTCTTCGTCGCCGGTGGGCGGCCAGTCGTGATCGCGGCTGTAGTAGGCGAAGTTGACGGCCCAGATCTGTATGAACCCGATCAGCACCGGCAGCACCCGCCACAGCCAGCGGCGTCGCTGTCGGGATTCGGCTTTCATCCGTCCACCGTATGCGCGACGGGGACGACGCGCATGAGCTGTGCGGAGTACTCGCGTGTCATCCGCTCGCGGTACGCCCCGCGCCCCTGTCCGGTTCGCCTCGCCCGCCCGCAACGCGCGACAGCGGTCTGGCGCTCGAACCGCGAAGGCGGTACTCTGCGGCCGGTCGGTTGTTGTGCGAAGAACTCGGAAGGTGAGCGATGTCGGAGTACGGCGCGGACGCCGCGTATGACCGCGGCGACGCAGTTTGCGTGATCGGCGCCGGCGCTTCAGGTTTGCTGGCGCTGAAGAATCTCCGCGAGCACGGCTTCGAAGTGGACTGCTACGAAAAGGACACCGCCATCGGTGGCGGCTGGAACATCGACAAACGCCACAGTCCTACATATGCGAACACCTACACGGTCTCCTCTCGGCCGCAGACGGAGTTTCCCGACTTCCCGATGCCCGACGACTGGCCGGACTACCCGCACCACAGCCAGATCCTCTCCTACCTCGAGAAATACGCCGACCACTTCGAACTTCGCGACTCGATCTGGTTCGGCAGCGAGATCGAGCGCATCGAGACCGCCGAGCGGGGACGGTTCGACGTGATCGTCAAACCGACCTCCGGCAGCGCCGCACGCCGGCTGCGATACGCGGCCGTCGTCATCGCCAACGGGCACAACTGGACCCCGTTCCTGCCGGAGTACGAAGGCCAGCAGGCGTTCAGGGGCGAAATCCTTCACTCGTCTTCCTATAAGGACTCCAGTCGTCTCAAAGGGAAGAAAGTGCTGGTGATCGGCGCGGGCAACTCCGGCTGCGACATCGCCTCCGAAGCGGCGATGACGGCGTCTCGGTGCTGGCACTCGACGCGACGCGGGTACTGGTACGTCCCGAAGTACCTGTTCGGACGCCCTGCCGACCAGGTCGCGCAGCGTCTGTCCTGGCTGCCGCGACCGCTGCGCCGCCGCCTCGTCGAGTTCGCGATCAGCAAGGCGGCGGGCGACACGCGCCGGTTCGGCCTCCCCGCGCCCGACCACCACGTCGACGAGTCTCACCCCATCGTCAACAGCCACCTGCTGCACTACATCGGACACGGCGCAATAGCGCCCAAGCCCGACGTCGCCCGCTTCGAGGGCAAGCGGGTGCGTTTCGCCGACGGCAGCTCGGTCGAGCCCGACCTGGTCGTCATGGCCACCGGGTACCGGCCGCAGTTCGAGTTCTGCAGCCCGACCCTGCTCGGCGGCGTGGACGACGGCTTCCCCCGGCTGTTCGCGAACATGTTCAGCCCGAACTCCGAGACGCTCTTCGTCGCCGGCTTGCTGCAGGCCGAGGTCGGCATCCTGCCGCTGGTCCACTGGCAGACCGTCGCCATCGCGAAGTGGCTTCGGGTGCGCGTCAGCGACCCCGAACGCGCCAAGGAGTTCCGGGACCGCGTGGTGAGCGAGGCCGGCTCGAGCTACACGGCCGCCGAGATGGTCGACTCGCCGCGACACCGCCTTGAGGTGTCCCACGACCGGTACCTCGACTCCGTGGCGCGAATCATTGACACTTTGGACAAAGAACCGGAAGGCGCCTGACTTGAGCCTTGAATTGTGGCGGCGACGGTACCGCAAAGCCCCCGTCACGGCGGTCAAACGCGAGATCGTCTCCGCGGCGCCGGAATTCGACTCCGCCGACGAGCTTCCGCCGGTGCTGTGCGTGACCGGCGACCCGCGCGGCGCCGCCGCCTTCGCCGAGCACTGGCTGCCGCACATCGCCGCGCGCGGCCGAGCCGTTCACGCGGTGAGCGTCCGCGGGCAGGGAAAGACTCCCAAGGGCGACGGAGGCCGCGCCGGAAGAGTGCACGACCTGGTGCAGGCCGCGGTGAGGCTGCCGCGCCGCGCGGTCTTGGTGGGTCACGGCTCGGGCGCGCAGCTCGTCGCCCACGCCCTGACGCGTTATCCGGCCGCGGCCGGGGTGCTGCTTGCGCCGCAGGGCGTTCGCTCCGCGCCCGGCGATCCGGTCGGCGGCCCGCGGCTTCTCGTCGCCGGCAGCCCCGAAGACCGCAAGTCCCCGCAGAAGACCCTGGACAAGGCCGCCGCCGCTTACCACGTGGCGCCCCTGCTGTTCCCCGGAATCTCGCACGACTTCATGTCCGACCCCGGCTGGAAGGCGCCCCTTGACGCCATCCTCGACTGGCTGGACGAAAAGGACGAATAGCCGTCCCTGAGGCGCGTCTGACGTAGGGCCTCGCGGGCGCGCACGCGCCGAAGCGTCCTCAGCCGAGCTCGTCGTCGGCGTAGGCCGCGTGCAGCTTGCGAAGCAGCCGGTTCAGCGTCGCCCGCTCCGCAGGCGACAGCGCCGTCAAGATCTCGTCCTGCGCGTCGAGCCCGGCGACGACCGCCGCCTCTACGGCCTTGCGGCCGTCCTTCGTGAGGCGGACCCTGACGCCGCGGCGGTCGGTCGGGTCGGGCAGACGCTCCACAAGACCGGCGCGCTCCAGCTTGTCGAGTCGGCAGGTGAGGCCGCCCGAGGTGAGCATGAGGGTGGACCCGATCTGCTTCGGCGACAGCGTGAACGGCTCGCCGGAGCGGCGCAGGCTCGCCAGCACGTCGAACTCCGCGCGCCCGATGCCGTGCCGCATGTAGATCTTCTGCAGCCGCGCGCCGGTCAGCTCCGAGACGCGGTACACGCGCCCGAACAGCTCCATGGGCCGCAGGTCCAGCTCCGGGACTTCTCTGCGCCACTGGGCGACGATCCGGTCGACGGCGTCGGGCTCGGAGGTCATGGGCTCGATTCTCTCAGTGTTGTCTCTCAGGTCACAGCCGGGATGTCTTGACGCTAAATAGCTTAGAACTAAGATACTTAGAATAAAGCTAAATTGTCGACTCTGAGGGCAGAACATGACTCGCGCCGTCGCCGCGACCGTCGCTTTGGCGCCGATCAGCTGGGGGACCACATTCTTCGTCACCACCGAGCTGCTGCCCGCGGACCGTCCGCTGTTCTCGGCGTTGACGCGCGCCCTGCCCGCCGGCCTGCTGCTCCTGGCTGCCGGACACGCCCTTCCGAAAGGGGTGTGGTGGGGCCGCGCGGCGACGATCGGCGCGCTCAACACCGGCGTGTTTTTCGCCCTGCTCTTCATCGCCGCCTACCGCCTGCCCGGCGGCGTCGCCGCGGTCGCCGGAGCGATTGGGCCGCTGGTCGCCGCGACGATGGCGATCGCCGTTCTCAAGCAGACGCCGCCGCTGCGCAGCTGGCCGCTTGGCGTGGCCGGAGTCTTCGGCGTGGCTCTGGTCGTGCTCACCGCCGAAGCCAAGCTGGATCTGATCGGCGTGGCAGCGGCCTGCGGCGGCACGGTGTGCATGACGACCGCCAGCGTCCTTGCGAAACGCTGGGGACCCCCGCCGGGCGTGAACGCGGCGGCGCTTGCCGGATGGCAGCTCGTCGCCGGCGGAATCCTGCTGGCGCCCGCGGCGCTGTTGATCGAGGGCGCGCCCCCGCCGCTCACCGGCGGCAACCTGCTCGGCTACGGCTACGTGATCACGGTTGGCACCGCCGCGGCCTACTGGCTATGGTTTCGCGGACTGGCGGAGCTGTCCGTGGTCCCGCTGACGTTTCTCAGTCTGCTGGCGCCGTTGACCGCCGCCGTCGTCGGCTGGGTCGCGCTGGGGCAGGCGTTGACTCCGCTGCAGCTGGCGGGAATGGCCGTCGCCTTCGGGGCCGTGCTCGCCGCACAGCTGCCCGTCCGCGGCAAGGCTCCCGGGCTCGTGCCGCGTAGGCCCCCGGTGTCGATCCAGGAAGGAAGACCGTGAATCGTCCGACGCAAGACGTCTCGGCCCTGCCGGTGCGTCGGCTGGCGCCGACCGAGCTGGCCGCCTGCCAGTCCCTGGCCTATTCGCTGGATTTTCACCACCCGGACAAGCTGTGGAAGCTGCTGTTCGACCTCGGCGAGGTCCACGGGATCTTCGACGACGACGGCGACGTCGTCTCCACGGGGGCGCTTGTCCGCTTCGGAGACAAGTTGGCGACGATCGGCATGGTGCTGACCGACGCGCGTTTCGGCGGTCGCGGCCTGGCAAAACGCGTCATGCGGCGCCTGCTGGAGCGCGCCGGGGACGCCGTGACGACCCTCTACGCCACCGACAGGGGCCGCCCGCTGTACGACAAGCTCGGCTTCGTCGTCACGGGGAACAACTCCGTCTATATCGGACGCCCCGAATTCGGCGCGGCCCCGTCGCCGCGTTCGCGTCCGGCGACGCCCGCCGACCTGCCGGGCATGCTGGACCTGGACTCGCGCGCCATGGGCGCCGACCGATCCGACCTGGTGGTGCGGCTGTTCGACTATGCCGAGCGGCTGCGCGTGGTCGAACGCGACGGTCGAATCGCCGGCTACGCCAGCGGCTGGCGCCACAACGACAAACTCGTGATGGGCCCGGTGCTGGCCTACGACGGCGCCGACGCCACAGCCCTGCTCGACGACGTCGCCGCGACCTGGCGGGGCCAGGTCCGGCTTGAAGTCTCCAGTCTGCGGCCGCGGCTTGCCGAGTGGGCGCTGGCGTGCGGCTTGACCCGGCGCGCGGTCGTCGCGATCATGGCCAGCCGAGACGACCCGCCAACCGGCGAGCCGGACTTCTGGCACACCCCGGTGTCGTTGGCGATCAATTGACGCCCGACGGCGTCAGGCGCCGAATGCGCGCTCAGGTGACCGCGCCGTTGTCGTTTTCGTCGTCGGGTTCGGCTTCTTCGGGCTCCTCGGGGCGCAGCCGCCACACCAGCATCGCCGCCCCGCCCAAAAACCCGGCGATCCCGGTGAGCCTGCCAAGCGTCTCGCCGACGTCAAGCAGCCCGGGGGAGACGACCAACGTCAGACCGGCGGCGATGAGCACCATGGCGAGGACGGCCGGAACCGACGGGCGCGGAAACGGCGGGGGCGGCGGGGGCACGTATTCGGCGTCGGCGTCGTCGGGGTCCTCGGCGTCGAGCAGCTCCAGCAAAGTGGGCTCCTCTTTGTCGTCGTCGATCGGCGACTCTTCGGCGATCTCCTCCTCGACGGTCTCCTCGGGCCACTGCGGTTTGTCGTCGTAGTTGGCGACGATCGCGTCGAAACGCTGCTCGACGTCGTCGGGGGCCAGCTCGCTTTCGTCCTCGGCGGCGTCCTCGGCTCGGTCGCGCCGGTCTCGGTCCGGTTCCTCGTCCTTAGGTCCAGTCACAGCGTCCCCTGTAGCGTCTTGAGACGTTCGGCGACGAATTCGGCGCTGCCGTCGAAGATCTGCTGCGCGTCGTAGTCCAATGTGGCTACGTGATAGCTGCGCGGCAGGATGTGGTCGGCGGCGTCGTCGGAGCGGATTCCCGCCAGCAGCACCTGGGAGTTGCGCGGCTCGACCACGTGGTCGACCGCGCTGTGGAACACGCGGATCGGAAGCGTGATCTTGTCCAGGTCGGCGCGCACCAGCTTCCACAGCTTCCGCAGCGAGTTGAGCGCGGCAAGCGGCACTCTGTCGTAGCTGGTCTCGAAGGCGCCGGGCATGGCGATGTCGCTGCCGATGCCCCGCACGCTGCGCACGACCGGGTGGATGACCGGCACCAGATAGTTGAGGACGAAGCGGTCGCTGAGGATCGACGGATTGCACACGACCAGCCCGGCCATCTCGTCGCCGCGCTGTTGCGCCAGCCGCAGCACCAGCGTCCCGCCCATGGACAGGCCGAACACGAACACCGGCTTGCCGAGGCCCAACGCCTTGTCGAAGGTGCGCTCCAGCTCCCCGTACCAGTCGGGCCAGCGAGTGGTCGCCATGTCCTGCCAGCGGGTGCCGTGACCAGGCAGACGGGGGCCGATCGCGTGGTAGCCCTTCGCGTGCATGGCCTCGGCCCAGGGGCGCAGCGTGCCCGGCGACCCGGTGAAGCCGTGGCACAGCACTATCACGGCTGGGCTGTCTTCGCCGGCGTCCAGGTCATACGCCTCTGCGCCGCTGATGACTGACACGGCTCGCCTTTCTGAGTCGATCGGTTCTCCAAATCTTTGCACGCGGGCTGTCGTTTCGCGTCACCGCCGCGTGCTCGCGAAGATTTCGTCGTCTGAGTAGTCTCTATGACTACTGGTGGGAAGAGGAAAAGAAGAGACGGAGGAGCCGCACGTTGTTGTACGCGGTGCTGAAATACGTGGTGATCGGTCCATGGCTGCGGCTCATTTACCGGCCCAAGGTCGAAGGCCTGCGGAACATTCCCAAGCGCGGGGCGGCGGTCATCGCGAGCAATCACGTCTCGTTCTCCGACTCGATCTTCCTGCCGCTGGTCGTGCGCCGCCAGATCGTGTTCATCGCCAAGTCCGACTACTTCGTCGGCAAGGGGCTCAAGGGCTGGTTCACGAAGCTGTTTTTCAGCGGCGTCGGCGCGATTCCGGTGGACCGCTCCGGGGGGAAGTCCGCGCACGCCGCGCTGGAGACCGGGCTGCGGGTGCTCGGCGAAGGGGAGCTGTTCGGCATCTACCCCGAAGGCACCCGCTCGCCAGACGGCAAGCTCTACCGGGGCAAGACCGGCGTGGCCCGGCTCGCCCTGCAGTCGCAGGCGCCGGTGATTCCGGTGGCCATGATGAACACCGGCGAGCTGCAGCCCATCGGCAAGAAGCTGCCGCGGGTGGGGCGGGTGTACATCCGCATCGGCGAGCCGATCGACTTCTCCCGCTACGCGGGTCTCGCCGAGGAGCGGGCGGTGGAGCGCGCCGTCACCGACGAGGTCATGTACGCCCTCATGGAACTGTCCGGTCAGGACTATATCGACGAGTACGCCAGCAAGAAAAAGGCGCTCAAGCAGCAGGCCGACGCGTCGAAGGCCGAGGCCGAAGCCGTGCGGGCCAGGCGGAATCGACAAGCCGGAAGGGAATGAGGACGTCGAAGGGCGTCCCGGCTGGGAGGCAGACATGATCGACTCCGACGAACCCGCCGTTGAGACGGTGGCCGTGCACGCCGGCGAGCGCCGTCCCGGTCCGGAGGGCTCGGTGGTGTTCCCCATCTACCAGGGAACGGTGTTCTCCGTCGAACCCGGCACCGACTACCACGACATCAAGTACCACCGTTTGAACTCCACGCCGTCGCAGGTGTACCTACACGACAAGCTCGCCGCCCTCGAGGACGCCGAGGCGGCGGTGGCCGCGGCGTCGGGCATGGCCGCGGTGACCTCGATCCTGCACAGCCTGCTGCGCGCCGGCGACCACCTGCTTGTGGGCGACGTGCTGTACGGCGGCACGCACGACTTCGTCACCGGCCACGCCGAGGCCAACGGCTGGAGCTACACGTTCGTCGATCCGCTTCGGCCCGAAACCTGGGAGGCGGCCAGGACCCCGGCCACGCGCGCGTTCCTTGTGGAGGCCGTCACCAATCCGCTGATGCGGGTGGGCCGGCTCGACGAGGTCGTCGACTTCGCCCGCCGCGAAGGGATCACGTCGGTCATCGACAGCACCTTCGCCAGCCCGGTGAATTTCCGGCCGCTGCGGCTCGGTTTCGACCTCGCCTTTCACAGCGCCACGAAATACCTCAACGGACACTCCGATGTGGTGGCCGGTTGTGTGGTCGGCGACGCCGAGCGCGTCGACGCGGTGCGCCGGACGATGAACCACTACGGCGGCAGCCTCGATCCGCACGCGGGGTACCTGCTGGCGCGCGGGCTGAAGACCCTGGCGCTGCGTGTCAAGGCGCAAAACGCCAACGCCTCGGCACTGGCCGAGATGCTCGCCGCGCACCCGCGGGTCGCGGAGGTCAACTACCCGGGACTGCCGTCGCATCCCGACCACGCCACGGCCGCGAGGCTGTTCGACGGGTTCGGAGGCATGCTGAGCCTGCGCCCGGTCGGGGGAGTCGAGGCGGCGCAGACGCTGTGCGAGTCGGTGCGGCTTCCCTACTCGGCGCCGAGCCTGGGCGGCGTGGAGTCCCTGATCACGCGTCCGGCGACGACCTCGCACGCCGGGATGAGCCCGCAAGACCGTCGGCGTCTTGGCATCGCAGACGACCTGGTGCGGGTCAGCTGCGGCATCGAAGGCGCCGACGACCTGATCGCCGATTTCGCTCAAGCGCTGGACGAAGTCTTATCGCCGATGACGGCGGCGCGAGACTGAGCTAAAGCTATAGAGGACCTGCCCCACCCCATCCGGGGGCAGACCACCCTAGGCGCAGCTTCCTCATCTCACCCTATGTCGCCGAGTGCCGTCAAGCGGTTATCTCGGCAGGTGGACGCCCGGGGTCAGGGTTCGCGGGTTTCCTCGATCACCCAGCGTCGGTAAGCCGCGTGGGACGCCGTGACCGGCAGCGCGATCACGCAGGGCACGTCGTAGGGGTGTTCTTGGTCGGCGAGCTCGCAGATCGCGGGCACGAGGCTGAGGCGGGTGTGCAGCGCGACGCGCGCCTCGGGGTCGTCCTGCACCTGGCCGTCCCAGCGGTACAGCGAACGGATCTGCGTGACGTGCTGGCCGCAGGCGCACAGCCGCTCCTCGATCAGCCGCCTGGTGAAGGCGGCGAGGGTCTCGGCGTCGGGGCCGGTGATGATCACTTCGCAGATGTCGTCCATGGACGCTCCTCGGGTTGGGACGCGGCGTGCGCCCGTCACCGTAGGCGCCTCGCCCCGGGCGCGTCAAAGGAGCCGCCGCGTGCGGCCCGGCCAGCCCGCTAAGCTCGCCGCGTGGATTCGCTGAAAGTGCCCCAGCACCCGCGCACGGCCGTCGTGTGGTCGGTGCTCACCTCCGAGCTCGCCACGCCGTCGGCCGGCGGCGGGAACGGACCGGGTCTCGTCGTCGACGTCGGCGGCGGCACCGGAGGGTTCGCCGTGCCGCTGGCCGAAGCCGGCTTTCGGGTCACCGTCGTCGATCCCAGCCCCAACGCCCTTGCCGGGCTGGCCCGCCGCGCC
>JBOGDN010000328.1:0-4203 GCA_050742995.1 Stackebrandtia sp.
GGCCGGCTCAACCTGCTGGCCGCCGACGGCGAAACGCTGGCCGCGGTCGCCTTCGGCGACACGCTTTTCACCCGTCAGGACGACGACTCGATCGTCCTGGCCTCCGAACCTTTCGATGACGACCCGCTGTGGCGCGAGACGCCGCCGGACCGCCTGGTCGTCGCCGGCCGGTCCGGACTGACCACGACCGATCTGACCGTGGAGGAATCTTGAGTCCTCCCCTCCCTGACGAAAGGGGATTCCCGGCTCACGCCGCCCGGTCAACCAGCGGTTGGTCGAGCCTTACGCGATCGACGCCAGCCGGGTTGAAACCAGCCCGGGTCAACGCTGCGAACAGCGCTGACAAGTGCTTCACGGCTGCCGCATCATGGGCTTGGTTCTCGCCTCGTGATATCAGCAGCCTACGAACCGCAAGGAACGGATCACGCTCAGACACGCTCGCACGTCAGGGGCAGACAGACGAACTTCTGCGGTTTCGACGCCTCCCCGGCCATAAGCCCGAGCCCTCCCCGAAAGAGGTCAGATGAACCGATCCGCCGACGCGCCCCGCGTCGACCGCCGCCTCACCCCCGACGATCTGCTCAAGGAGCTGGCCTCCGACGTCCGGGCCGGGCTGAGCGGCACGCGCAAACACCTGCCGCCCAAGCACTTCTACGACGCCCGGGGCAGCCGGCTCTTCGAAGACATCACCAGGCTGCCGGAGTACTACCCCACCCGGGCCGAGCGCGCGATCCTGACCGAACGCGCCGGCGACGTCGCCTCCCTCGCCGACGCCGACACCCTGGTCGAGCTTGGCTCGGGATCGTCGGAGAAGACGCGGCTGCTGCTCGACGGCATGACCGCCGCAGGCGTGCTGCGCCGCTACATCCCCGTCGACGTCAGCGCCGACGCCCTGATCGACGCGATCGACGCGCTGCGCTCCGAGCGGCCGAGCCTCGACGTCCACGGCGTCGTGGCCGACGTGCAGCGGCACCTGCACCTGCTGCCGTCGGAGGGACGACGCCTCGTCGCGTTCCTGGGCGGCACCGTCGGCAACTTCGCTCCGGACGAACGCCGCCGGTTCTTTTCCACGCTGCGGGCGACGCTGCGGGGCACGGACGCATTTCTTCTCGGCGTCGATTTGGTCAAAGATCCGCAGCGGCTCGTCGCCGCGTACGACGATTCCGCCGGCGTCACCGCCGAATTCAACCGCAATGTTCTCCACGTGATCAACCGCCGTCTCGGCGCCGATTTCGCCCCCGACACGTTCGACCACGTGGCCGTGTGGGACGCCGCGCAAGAGCACGTCGAGATGCGTCTGCGCGCAGTGCGCGAGTGCGCCGTGCACGTCCGCGAGCTGGGAATAACCGTCCGTCTCAAGGCCGGAGAAGAGATCCGCACCGAGATCTCGGCGAAGTTCCGACGCGACGGATTGGCCGCCGAATTGCGGGCGGCGAGGTTCTCGCCCGTCGCCTGGTGGACCGACCCGTCCGGCGACTTCGCGCTGTGCCTGACACGGCCGTTCTAACTGTAAGTTGCTTGTCGAGTACTTGTTGGCCCAGCAGCATTCATCTGCTTAAATGGACGGCCGAGCATGTGTCACTCACGGCCCTGAGTGACCCCGGCCATATCCGCCGAACTTTTCCGCGGGAGCGTGTTTTCGGCGACCGGTAGTCAACCGAACCGGACTGTGGTCTGTCCCGTCCTAAATAATCACTGACGCAGAGGAGACGATCTTGCCGCCCCGCCTCGACTCCTCCTGCGTCGCGTCGGAGGAGCCCTCGACGCCCAGGGAGGAGCCGGGAACGGCCGAAAGGCCCCCGCGCTGGGAGCCGTTCGGCAAGACGCCGACCAGTTGGTGGCCGGACGCGCTGCTGGCGCTGGGCGTGGCCGTCAACACCCTGGTCCTGATGTGGTCTTCGCCCGCGGTGGACCTGGACGTCTGGGTGCGCAAGCTCGCCTACTACCTCAAGATCGAATGGGTCCGCGAGGTGGCGCTCGCCGTCACCTACCTCGGCTCGGGGCGGGTGGGGGCGCCGATCGTGCTGGCGCTGGCGTTGTGGCTCGCGCTGCGGCACAAGAGCATCCGGCCGCTGCTGCTGTACATCTTCTGCTTCCTGCCGCTGCCCGTCATCCTCGCCACGAAGCACCTCACCGGGCGGCCTTCGCCGCGGCATCCGTTCCAGCTGATCGAAGCATTCCCCGACGGCCCCGTCTTGTTCACCCACCTCGACGAGGCCGCCGGCTACATGGGCAAGGCGATGGCGTATCCGTCGGGCCACGCCGCCAACGCCGTCGTCTGGTACGGCCTGGCCGTCATTCTGGTCGGCAGCCTCATGGGCCCCCGCACCCGGATGCTGACGCTGATCCTGCCGCCGGCGCTTGTGACGATCACGCAGACGTACGTGGGCTGGCACTGGCTGCTCGACTTGCCGGCCGGATTCATGCTCGGCATGCTCGTCATCCGCGCCGCCAAGCGCGTCCCCTGGGCGCGAATGCCGCTTGGGCCGCTCGAGTGTTTCGAACCGGCGTCGCCGAAGACGATTCTCGGGTTCATCCTGCTGATCGTCGGCCTGCTGCTGTGCCAGGTCCTGCCGGGCGGCTACGCATTCCTTTTCGGAATCATCATCATCCTGTGCGGACTGACGTGGTGGTTCGCGATCCATCCCGGCAGTCCGCGAACCTCCGACCGGGACGTCCACGACGAGGCATAGCGGTTCAGCCGTCGGCGGACTACGTCGGCTCCGCTTCGGACTCGTCCATGTCCGGCGGCGCGGACTCGGTCATGACCACCGTGAGGTCCCCGTCTGCGAAGGCCAGCGTGCTCTCGTCTTGCAGCTCCCACGTCGGGGACGACTCGAGGAACGCCAGCAGCCATTCGTCCTGCTCGACGAACTCCGGCTCCTGGCACGCGATCTCGGTCATGGCCACAGACGAAGCGGTCATCACGCCCTCGTCGAGGGTGATCGTGCCCTGGACGTTGTTGCAGTTGGCCCGGAACACCACCGAGTCCTCGGCGAACGTCGCGGTGAACGCCACGTCCCCCATCAGCGCCTGGCTGTCGGCGTCCCCGGTCACTTCCTCGACCTCGAAAGTCTTCCCCGCCAGCTCGTCGCCGGAGACTGCCGCGGAGTCGTCTGAGGCGTCGTCGCCGTACCCGCCGCCGTCCGCTCCCTCGCCGCAGGCGGCCAGAGCGAACACGCCGGCGACGCCGACAGTTGCCGCAACCCTCTTCATGCCCGTCAGACGCCCTCAGCCTTCCCCCGGTTCCCGCCCCAGCCAGTCGAGCTGTTCACCTATGGATCGACGCAGCGCGTCGTGCCGCGGGCCGAGGGCGTCGCGCTCGTCGAACAGCCGCTCAAGCGGATAACGATGCACCGGTCCGACCACCTTGTCGGCGGGTTCCCAGTCGTAACGCGGCCACACGTGCACGTGGAGGTAGGGATCGGTGTTGCCGAGGATCTCCAGGTTCACGCGGCGAAACGCCGCGTCGCGCTCGCGGCAGGCGCGTTCGACGGCTTCGCCGAGCTGCTCCATGTCGGCCAGGAAGCACAGTCGTTTGGCGCGAGGCAGCTCCGACAGCCGCTGGATCGCGGGGTCGTCGACCAGCAGCACCGAGTACCCCGGAAGGAACTGGAAGTCGCCGATCGCGGCGAAGCCGGCCCGCAGCCGGCGCATGACCGTGGGGTTGTCGCCGCGCAGAGCGGCGGTGATTCGGGCTTTTCGCCAGTCAGTGTTCATGCCCGCGAAGGTATCCGGCGCGGCGTGAGTATGGGCGCACACTGGCCCTGGGGCGACCGATTACGCTAGTCCGGGTGAGCCGAGCCGACAACCGCGCCAACGACGCGCTGCGCCCCGTGAGTTTTCAACGGAACTGGACGAATCAGCCCGAAGGGTCCGTGCTCGTCGAGTTCGGCGGCACCAGAGTGCTGTGCACCGCGACCGTCGAGGCCGGCGTGCCGCGCTGGCGGCGCGGCACGGGCTCGGGCTGGGTGACGGCGGAGTATTCGATGCTGCCGCGCGCCACCGGCACCCGCGGCGACCGCGAGTCCGTCAAGGGCAAGATCGGCGGCCGCACCCACGAGATCAGCCGCCTGATCGGCCGGTCGCTGCGCGCCTGTCTCAACCTGAAGGCGTTGGGCGAGAACACCATCATTCTCGACTGCGACGTGCTGCAGGCCGACGGAGGCACGCGCACCGCCGCCATCACCGGCGCCTACGTGG
>JBOGDN010000329.1:0-5389 GCA_050742995.1 Stackebrandtia sp.
GCCCCGCGCAGCCGCGGCGTGCCGGTCACGCCCGCGCAGTCGGCGAGCGCGGCGCCTCCGTAGGGCAGCGCGGCGCCGGCGGCGTCCAGGGGCGTGACGCCCAGCGCGGTCAGCGCCCCGGCGCCGCAGTCGTTGACGGCCGATCCGCCGAGGCCGACGACGATCTCGCGTGCGCCGGACTCGACGCAGGCGGCCACGAGCATTCCCAGCCCGAAGGAGTTGGCGCGCAGCGGGTCGCGCTCGTCGGCGGCGAGCAGGTGCAGACCGCAGGCGGCGGCGCTTTCGACGTAGGCGACGTCGCCGACGCGAAGCACCTCGCCGACCGTCGGGCGTCCCAGCGGGTCGCGGACGTCGACCGGAATCCGCCGTCCGCCGAGCGCGGCTTCGAGGGCGTCGAGCATTCCGGGGCCGCCGTCGGCCAGCGGCAGGGTCGTCACCTCGTCGGCGTCGCCGGCCGCGGAGCGCCAGCCCTCGGCGAAGGCCTCGGCGACCCGCGGGGCCGTGAGGGTTCCGGCGAATTTGTCCGGGCAGATCAACACGCGCACAGCTGAAGACCTTATAGCCGCGGCGTGCGTCGGCGCGGCACAGCGGCGAGAGTCACAGCGCCGACCCCCTGGCGGCGGGCGCGATTGTGAGAGAATTGCTAATACGCGTCAAACCGACGATAAATACCTGCCCCCTTGGAGATGCACCCGTGAGCACCTTCGTCGAACCCGCATCCACCGCCGCCGCCTTGCTGCTGCTGGGACGCGGCAGCGACGCCGAGTCCGAACGCGGCGTGGACTGCCCCGGCGTGCTCCCGGCGCCGTCCGACCCCGACCTGGCGCGGCGCGCGAAAGCGGCCAAGGACGCCCTCGGCGACCGGCTGTTCGTCCTGGGCCACCACTACCAGCGCGACGAGGTCATCCAGTTCGCCGACGTGACCGGGGACTCCTTCAAGCTGGCGCAGCAGGCCGCCGCCCGCCCCGAAGCCGAGTACATCGTCTTCTGCGGGGTGCACTTCATGGCCGAGTCGGCCGACATCCTCACCGGCGACGACCAGAAGGTGGTGCTTCCGGACCTGGCCGCGGGCTGCTCCATGGCCGACATGGCCGCGCGCTCGCAGGTCGAAGAATGCTGGGACGTGCTGACCGACGCCGGCGTCGCCGACCGGACCGTCCCGATGACGTATATGAACTCCTCGGCCGACATCAAGGCCTTCGTGGGCCGTCGCGGCGGGGTGGTGTGCACCTCGTCCAACGCCGAGAAGGCGCTGCGGTGGGCTTACGAGCGCGGCGAGCAGGTGCTTTTCCTGCCCGACGAGCACCTGGGACGCAACACCGCGGTGCGCCGGATGGGCTTCTCGCTCGACGACTGCGTCGTGTATAACCCGCATAAGCCGCAGGGAGGCCTGACTCGCGAGCAGCTGCGCGAGGCCAAGATCATCCTGTGGCGCGGGCACTGTTCGGTGCACGGGCGGTTCAGCCTCCAGTGCGTCCAGGACGTGCGCGAACGCGTCCCCGGCGTCAACGTGCTCGTGCACCCCGAGTGCAAGCACGAGGTGGTCGCCGCCGCCGACTACGTCGGCTCCACCGAATACATCATCAAGGCCCTCGACGCCGCGCCGGCCGGATCGGCGTGGGCGGTGGGAACCGAGCTGAACCTGGTGCGGCGCCTCGCCGACCGCCACCCCGACAAGCGCGTCATGTTCCTGGACAAGACCGTCTGCTACTGCTCGACGATGAACCGCATCGACCTGCCGCACCTGACCTGGGCCTTGGAGGAGCTGGCGGCCGGACGAGCGCCCAACCAGATCACCGTCGACGTCGACACCTCCCACTACGCCAAGGTCGCCCTGGACCGGATGCTCGCCCTGGCGTAACCCGTCGCGTTCGCCGGCGCGCAAACTGCGCCGCGGCTCACGGCAACCCGACCGCTGTTCTGTGCGTCTATTCCACGTACAGCGGACATGTGCCGCCGCGCGAAGCCCGATATGCTCGCGTGTCAAATGGCGGCAGTGAGTTTGATCTTGGAGGCCTCGCGTTGAGCGACGACGTTCTCGTGGTGCACGGCGGCACCCCACTCAAAGGCGAGATCCTGGTGAGGGGAGCCAAGAACCTCGTCTCCAAGGCGATGGTGGCCGCCGCGCTCGGCGAAACGCCCTCGACGCTTTACGACGTCCCGGCCATCAGCGACGTGGACATCGTCAGCGGGCTGCTCGAGCTGCACGGCGTGCGCACCACGATGAGCGCCGACCGGTCGCTGCACATGGACCCCACCAACGTGGTCACCGCCGGCGTCGAAGAGATCAACGTGCACTCCGGCTCCAGCCGCATCCCGATCCTGCTGTGCGGTCCGCTCCTGCACCGCCTGGGCAGGGCCTACATCCCCAACCTCGGCGGATGCGCCATCGGCGGGCGGCCCATCGACTTCCACCTCAAGGCGCTTCGCGAGTTCGGCGCCGTCATCGACAAGCAGCCCGACGGCATGCACCTGTCGGCGCCCAAGCGCCTGCAGGGAATCAAGACCACACTCGACTACCCGTCGGTGGGCGCCACCGAGCAGATCCTGCTCACCGCCGTGCTGGCCGAGGGCGTCACCGAGCTGCGCAACGCCGCCGTCGAACCGGAGATCATCGACCTCATCTGCGTGCTGCAGAAGATGGGCGCCGTCATCAAGGTGCACACCGGGCGCGTCATCGAGATCGTCGGCGTCGACCGGCTCTTCGGCTACCACCACCGCCCCGTCCCCGACCGCATCGAGGTCGCCAGCTGGGCGGCCGCGGCGCTGGCCACCGGCGGCGAGGTGTTCGTGCGCGGCGCCCGTCAGGCGGACATGATGACGTTCCTCAACGTCTACCGCACCATCGGCGGCGCCTTCGACATCGACGACTCCCCCGAAGGGGGCATCCTCTTCTGGCACCCCGGCGGAGAGCTTTCCCCCGTGGCGCTGGAGACCGACGTCCACCCCGGGCTCATGACCGACTGGCAGCAGCCGCTGGTGGTGGCCCTGACGCAGGCGCACGGCCTGTCGATCATGCACGAGACGGTCTACGAGCGCCGGTTCGGCTACACCGCCGAGCTGCGCCAGATGGGCGCCAACATCCAGCTGTTCCGCGAATGCCTCGGCGGCACGCCCTGCCGGTGGGGGCGGCGCAACTTCCTGCACTCGGCGGCCATCGCCGGACCGAGCAAGCTGATCGGCGCCGACCTGCAGATTCCGGACCTGCGCGCCGGTTTCAGCCACCTCATCGCCGCGCTGGCGGCGCAGGGCACCTCTCGCGTCTTCGGCGTCGACCGCTACATCACCCGCGGCTACGAAGACTTCGACGCCAAGCTGGCCGCCCTAGGCGCCAACGTCGATCGGCCGTAGGCCGAGCCTGCCGGTATTCTGCTGACCGTGTCTGCCCTGTTTAAGCGCAAAACCCGCGAACCCGAAGCCGAGACCGTCGACGAAGTCGAACACGTCGACCCCGTTCAGACCAAAGGCGAATCGCGCAAAAAGGACGGGCCCACCCCGAAACGGCAGGCGGCCAAGAAGAAGCGGCCGCCGAAAAACCCGCCGCTGACGCACAAGGAAGCGCGGGAGCGGGCCAAGAGCGCCAACGCCAAGCTCGGCAAGGACACCAAGCAGGCCCAAAAAGCCGAGGTGCGCGCCGAGCGCGCCCGCATCGCCGAAGGCCAAGACCGCGGCGACCCGCTTTTCGACAAGTACCACCTGCCGCGCGACAAGGGCCCGGAACGGCTGGTGACGCGCGACCTGGTGGACGCGCGCCGCAACGTCGGCCAGTACTTCTTCATCCTGGCCATCCTGATCATCATCCTCAGCGGGCAGGAGATGCCGCCGCAGGTGCAGGCGTTCGGCCTCGCCGGATGGATGGTGCTGCTGCTGGCGTTCATCGTCGACAGCTTCTTCCTGTGCCGCAAGGTGAAACGCGTGGTGTGGAAGCGTTTCCCCAAGACGACTCAGCGCAAGGGCGGCCTGTACTGGTACGCCGTCTCGCGGTCCATCATGTTCCGCCGGCTGCGCATGCCGCGTCCGCGTCCCGGCGTCGACTACCGCACCAAGGAAGCTGACTTCGGCGCGTTCTACAAGGACTGACCGCCTCGGTCGCGGCGGTAGACGTGGCGCAGCCACGCCAGGCCCGCGACCGGAAGCAGCAGCGGGACGAACCCGTAGCCGGAGCCGAAACGAGACCAGACGGTGTCGTCGGGGAAGTGCTGCGGGATCGCAAGACTCAGCGTTCCCACTACGAGCACGCCGGCAAGCTCTGTGGCGCAGCAGATCGCGGCGAAGCGATGCGAGAGGCGGCCCACGCGCGAAAGCCCGACCGCGGCCATCAGGTAGATCGCGCCGGCCAGCGCCGAAAGCAGGTAGGCCGCGGGCGCGGCCTGAAAGTCGAAGGCGATCTGCCAGGAGGCGCGGGCGCACGCGGCAAGCGCGAACAGCGCGTAGACGGCGATGAGAAGACGTCCGGGACCGCGGCGCACCAGCGCGCCGGGCTCGTGGAGAGAAACGGCCGGCTCAGCCATTCATCAACTGCCAGATCTGGTCCATCCGCATCAGGATGGCGGCCACCGAAAGGCTGGCGCCGCCGGCGACCGCGCTGCCCCAGCGGCTGCGGTCGGTCAGGCCCCAGATGGCGGCGACCGGCAGGATCAGCACGGCCGTGGCCAGGTAGCCGACGAACAGGATCGTGTTGTCGGCGCCGCCGGAAAGCCGGGCGAGCAGCACCGTTGACACGACCGCCTGCGCCACGAGCAGCACCTCGAGCCCGCCGAGGCCGACCAGGTGCGCGAACGTCACCGGCTTGGCGCGGAAGGAGTCGACGAACATCCAGCACGCCGCCGCCAGCGCGCAGATCTGGACGGCGCTCGTCAGCCAGTCGATCACTTGCTCTCCTTCGCTCGGGCACTTGAAGCCACAGCCTATTCGACGTCCCGTAGAACTTACGGGCTCTTCGTCTCCTGATACAGCTTGGCCACCACGTCTTCGATGTCCGGCTCGACGACCGCCACGTCGCGCAGCGCGCCGCCCAGCGCCAACCGCGCCACCAGCTGTCCGGCGTTGTCACCGTCGATCAGCGTGAAGACGACCCGGCGGGGGTCGTCGGCGTCGACGACGCCGGTCGCGCCGGGCGGGGCCAGTTTAGGGTCCCAGTCGGAGTCGAAGTCGGCGATCACCTGGCGCCGCGAGCCGTAGCGCTCGTGCAGCTGTTCCAGGGTGCCGTCGTGGACGACGCGTCCGTGGTCGACGACCACGAGGCGGCGGCACAGCTTCTCGATGTCGGCCAGGTCGTGAGTGGTCAGCACGAGCGTGACGTCGCCGCCGGTGCCAAGCTCCGCCAGGAATCCGCGCACCGACTGCTTGCTGACCACGTCCAAGCCGATGGTGGGCTCGTCGAGGAACA
>JBOGDN010000330.1:0-1538 GCA_050742995.1 Stackebrandtia sp.
CCGCGCAGGTCCGCAAGCAGCACGCCGACGACGGCGGCGACGGCCGCGTAACCCGGCAGCAGGGCGAAATGGTCGATCGCCTGCGCGTTCACGGCGTCACCGCCCACGTCAAGAGGGGTCCGGCGAAGGAGTCGAGCAGCAGCCACGGCGCGAAGCCGAAGGCCACGACGCCCACGACGATCGGCGCCCAGATCGCGATCTCGTCGCGGCGCAGCGCGGTCTGGCCGATGCCGGCCACGGACGGCGAGGCTTCGCCGTGCGTCGTCAGCCGCAGCAATCGCAGCAGGTAGGCGGCGGCGAGCGCGGCGCCGGCCGCGGCGACGACGGCCAGGACGATCCACAGGGTCCCGCCGCGCTGCACGGATGCGTAAACGGCGAACGCCTCGCCCCAGAAGCCGGCGAGTCCTGGCAGGCCGAGCGAGGCGAGCGCGGTGAAGCCGAGGATTCCCGCCAGACCCGGGGCGACGTTGCGCAGCCCGCCGAGATTCGCCAGCTCGCCGGTGCCGGCGCGTTCCTTGACCGCCCCGGCGAGGAAGAACAGGAGCCCGGTGATGAGGCCGTGGGCGATGTTGCCGAACAGGGCGGCGTTGATTCCGACGGGAGTCAGCGTCGCGATCCCCAGCAGCACGAACCCCATGTGCCCCACCGAGGAGTAGGCGATGAGGCGTTTCAGCTCGGTCTGCGCCAGGCACACCAGGCCTCCGACGACGATCGCGGCCGTGGCCAACACCGCGAGCGCCGGCGCGACCTGCTCGGCGCCTTCGGGAGCGACGCCGACTCCGACGCGGATCAGGCCGTAGGTGCCCATCTTCAGCAGCACTCCGGCCAGGATCACCGATCCGACCGTCGGGGCTTGGGTGTGGGCGTCCGGCAGCCAGGTGTGCAGCGGCCACAGCGGGCTCTTCACGGCGAAGCCGAAGGCCAGCAGGCAGAAGGCCGTCAACTGCACGCCTGACGACATGCCCGCGCCGCCGGTCTCGGTCAGCTTCACGATGTCGGCGGTGCCGGCGCCGGATACGACGACGAAGACGCCCACGAGCAGCAGCAGGGAGCCGAGCAGCGTGTACAGCGCGAACTTGTTGGCGGCGTGCCTTCGCTGCGTCCCGCCCCAGCCGGCGATGATCGCGTACATCGGCAGCAGCACGACTTCGAAGAACACGAAGAAGGCCACCAGGTTGACGGCGCTGAATACGCCGAGGATGCCGACGTCGACGACGAGCAGCAGCACGATCAGCCGCGACCCGCCGCCGCACTCGGGCTCGCGGACGACGGTGTGCAGGCAGCACAGGAAGGTCAGCAGCGCGGTGAGCGCGATCAACGGGTAGGAGACGCCGTCCACGCCGAGGTCGAAGCGCAGGTGGAACGCGTCGACCCAGGCGACGTCGAAGCGGTGCCACAGCGGGCCGTCCCCGGCGCCGACGGGCAGCGCGGCGGCCGCGGCGAGCCCGGCCGCGGAGAAGGCCGTGCCGACGATCTTGGCGGCGCGTGCGCGTCGGTCCAGCGCGATCGCGGCGACCGCGCCCGCGGCGGGAAGGAGG
>JBOGDN010000331.1:0-12805 GCA_050742995.1 Stackebrandtia sp.
CGGCACCGCGGTCCTCCTCGAGCGTCGTGACGTGTGGCAGGCCCTGATCGCCGGGGACGCCTCCGTCGTCCCGGTCGTCGACGAGCTGCTGCGCTACCTGACCGTCGTGCAGGTGGCGTTCCCGCGCTTCGCCCTCGAGGACGTGGAGATCTCCGGGCACACCGTCGGCGCGGGGGAAGTGGTGCTGTGCTCGCTGTCGAGCGCCAACCGCGACGTCGCCTTCGGTCCCGGCGCCGAAAGCGTCGACCCCTCCCGCTCCGCCCCGCCGCACATGGCGTTCGGGCACGGGATCCATCGCTGCGTCGGCGCCGAGCTGGGACGCCTTGAGATGCGCATCGCCTATCCGGCGCTGCTGCGCCGGTTCCCGGGTCTTCGCCTGGCCGTGCCCTTTGAGGAGCTGAAGTTTCGCGAGCTTTCGATCGTCTACGGGGTGGACGCGCTGCCGGTCGCCTGGTGACCCGTCGATCGTTGGTCATATGACGATCGCCGCGACCGTATAACGTGTGCGGCGTGGAGAAGAATCCGAAGGCGACGGACGACACGTGGCTGGGCATGTGGAGCAGCATCTGGCGCACCGGCCCCAGCTGGCTGCACAGTGAACACACGCTGGCGCGGTACGTGGCGCGTCCGGTCGCGTCCTTCCTGCGCGTGGAGTACGCCGGCGGCCTGGTGCTGCTTGCCGCGGCCGTCGTCGCGCTGGTCTGGGCGAACTCGCCGTGGTCCGGCGGCTACGAGCATCTGTGGAACCTCGAGATCGGGGTGCGCGTCGGCGACTTCGAGCTCGTCGAAAGCCTGCGCAACTGGGTCAACGACGGCTTGATGGTGGTCTTCTTCTTCGTCGTCGGCCTTGAGATCAAGTACGAGCTGGTCAGCGGCGAGCTGAAGGACCCGAAGACCGTCGTGATGCCGATCGCCGCGGCCGTGGGCGGCATGGCCGTGCCGGCCGCGATCTACTACGCGGTCAACGCCGGCGGCCCGGGCGCCCACGGATGGGGCGTCCCCATGGCCACCGACATCGCCTTCGCGCTGGGAATCGTGGCGCTGCTCGGCAAGCGAATACCGTCGCCGGCCCGGATCTTCCTGCTGACCCTGGCGATCGTGGACGACATCGGCGCCATCGCGGTGATCGCGATCTTCTACACAGAGGACCTGTCGCCGGGGTGGCTCGCCGTCGCGGGCGCGATGACGCTCGTGGTGGGCGCGATGCGCATCCGGCGGTTCCGCTCGGGATATCTGTACGCCCCCGCCGGAGTCGCGCTGTGGCTGGCGGTGCTCGAATCCGGGATACACGCCACAATCGCCGGAGTGATCATGGGCCTGATGATGTCGGCTCGTCCGCTGCTTGACCGAGAGCAGGCGCGCGCCTATGCCGCGCAGTGCCGTCCGTCCGAACTGACCCCCACGCAGCTGCAGAAGTTCCGCTTCCTGATGAAGGAGTCGGTGGCGCCGGCCGAACGTCTCGAATACACCCTGCACCCGTGGAGCAGCTACGTGGTGCTGCCGGTCTTCGCGCTGGCCAACGCCGGCATCTATCTGGGAGGCGGAGTCTTGGCCGACGCGGTGAGCTCGACGGTCGCACTCGGCGTCGTGCTTGGCCTTGTGCTCGGAAAGAGCCTCGGTGTCACCGTGTTCGCGTGGCTGGCGGTGCGCCTGGGCTGGGGCCGGCTTCCCGACGGGACGTCGCGGACGATGCTCGTCGGCTTGGCGACGGTCGCCGGCGTCGGCTTCACCGTCTCGCTGTTCATCAGCGGTCTGGCCTTCAGCGGCGACGCGTTGCTTGAGGAAGACGCCAAGGTCGGCGTCCTCGGCGGTTCGGTCGTGGCGGCCGGTCTCGGCGCGGCGATCCTGATGTGGTCCACGCGCGAGGCGGGAAAGGACGCCTCGATGCGCTCGGAAGAGTCCGCCGAAGCGCCCGCCGAACCCGAAACACGGTTGACATAGCCTTTGCGCAGGTCGTTACACTGGACCACAGCATGGCGTAGACCCGGACATCACCGGCGAGCCTCCGGAAGAACCGGCGCGGCGTTCGCACAGCGGCGCGGCGCCCCAGTAGAACCGGACGGGATCGGCCCGTCACAGCCGACCGACGAGCGGACGCGCGCCTGCGTGCGTCAAGCGAGGTGGTACCGCGGGTCGCACGACTCGTCCTCGCAAGACAGGACGAACCCATCCCGCATAGTCGCGGGAGCGACCCGGAGCGACTCATGGCCTATCCCAAGGACGACGCCGACCGCAACGTACCCGCCAGCCCAAAGCTGCCCGACATCGAAGAGCGCGTCCTCGCGTTCTGGGAGAAGGACGGGACGTTCGCCGAGTCGATCGGTCGTCGCCCCGCCGGGGGAGAAGGCGAGTTCGTGTTCTACGACGGGCCGCCCTTCGCCAACGGCCTGCCCCATTACGGCCACCTGCTCACCGGCTACGTCAAGGACATCGTCCCCCGATACAAGACCATGCGCGGCAAGCGCGTGGAGCGGCGCTTCGGCTGGGACTGCCACGGCATGCCCGCCGAGGTCGAGGCCGAAAAACAGCTCGGCATCTCCTCCCGCGCCGAAATCGAGACGCTCGGCGTCGACAAGTTCAACGCCGCCACGCGCGAGTCGGTGCTGAAGTACGCCAAGGACTGGGAGCGCTACGTCACCCGCCAGGCCCGCTGGGTCGACTTCGACAACGACTACAAGACCCTCGACCTGGACTACATGGAAAGCGTCATGTGGGCCTTCAAGTCCCTGCACGATCGGGGCTTGGTTTATGAGGGCTTCCGCGTGCTGTGGTACTGCCTGCGCTGCGAGACGCCGCTTTCCAACACCGAGATCAAGATGGACGACACCTATCGGGACCGGCAGGACCCGTCGGTGACCGTGGCGATCCCGCTGCTGGCGCCGGGCGGCGACCTCGACGGCGTCAACGCCCTGGTGTGGACGACCACGCCGTGGACGCTGCCGTCCAACCTGGCCGCCGCGGTGCATCCGGACGTGGAGTACGTCGTGGTCGCCCGCGAAGGCGAACGGTACCTGCTGGCCGCCGACTGCCTCGCGCGGTACGCCCGCGAACTGGGCGACGACCCCGAGGTGCTGTCGCGCCACGTCGGCCGCGACCTGGTGGGGCTGCGCTACGTCCCTCCCTTCGACTTCTTCGCCGGCCGCGACAAGGCGCACCAGGTCCTGTCGGCCGACTACGTCACCGTCGAAGACGGCACCGGAGTCGTCCACATCGCTCCGGCTTACGGCGAAGAGGACAAGGTGGTCACCGACGCGGCCGGCATAGAGCCGGTGATGCCCGTCGACGCCGGCGGCCGCTTCACCGACGAGGTGCCGCCGTACGAAGGCCAGCAGATCTTCGAGGCCAACAAGCAGATCGTCCGCGACCTCAAAGCGGCCGGCAAGATGCTGCGCCACGACACCTACGTCCACTCCTACCCGCACTGCTGGCGCTGCGACACGCCGCTGATGCAGCGCGCGCTGTCCAGCTGGTTCATCGAGGTCACCAAGTTCCGCGACCGCATGGTCGAGCTGAATCGGCAGATCGACTGGACGCCCGCGCACATCAAGGACGGCCAGTTCGGCAAGTGGCTCGAGGGCGCGCGCGACTGGAACGTCTCCCGCAACCGGTTCTGGGGCTCGCCGATCCCGGTGTGGAAGTCCGACGACCCCGAATACCCGCGGGTGGACGTCTACGGCTCGCTCGACGAGCTGGAACGCGACTTCGACGTGCGCCCCGACGACCTGCACCGTCCGGCGATCGACGAGCTGACCCGTCCCAACCCGGACGACCCCACGGGGAAGTCGACCATGCGTCGGGTCCCCGAGGTGCTCGACTGCTGGTTCGAGTCCGGCGCGATGCCGTTCGCGCAGGTGCACTACCCGTTCGAGAACACCGAATGGTTCGAGGGCCACTACCCGGGCGACTTCATCGTCGAGTACAACCCGCAGACCCGCGGCTGGTTCTACACGCTGCACGTCTTGGCCACCGCGCTGTTCGACCGTCCCGCGTTCAAGTCCTGTGTGGTGCATGGGACGCTGCTTGGCGAGGACGGCCGCAAGATGTCCAAGAGCCTGCGCAACTACCCGGACGTCTACGAGGTGTTCGACACCTACGGGGCCGACGCGATGCGCTGGTACGTGGTGGCCTCGTCGGTGCTGCGCGGCGGCGACATGCCGGTCACCGAGGCCGGCATCAGAGACACCGTCCGCCAGGTGATCCTTCCGCTGTGGAACGTGTGGTACTTCTTCTCGTTGTACGCCAACGCCGAGGGGTACGACGCCACGCCCTGCGGCGCCTGGCCCGGCGCGACCGGCTCCGACCACGTCCTCGACCGCTACGTCCTCGCCAAGACGCGCGCACTCGTCGAGAACGTGCAGGAGGCGATGGACGCCTACGACGTCTCCGGCGCCTGCGAGCTGGTGCGGTTCTATCTGGACGCGTTGACGAACTGGTACGTGCGCCGTTCCCGGGAACGCTTCTGGACCGGCGACCGCCGGGCCTTCGACACGCTGGCCACGGTGCTGCGCCTGGTATGCGAGGTGGCCGCGCCGCTGCTGCCGCTGGTGACGGAGGACATCTGGCGCGGACTGACCGGAAACCGCTCGGTGCACCTGGCCGACTGGCCGGACGTCGACGGCTCCGACAGCGTGGCCGCGCTGCCCGCCGACGCCGATCTGGTGTCGCGGATGGACGCCGCCCGCGCGGTCTGCTCGGCGGCGCTTT
Source organism: Stackebrandtia sp. (assembly GCA_050742995.1). GTDB lineage: Bacteria > Actinomycetota > Actinomycetes > Mycobacteriales > Micromonosporaceae > Stackebrandtia. The sequence goes on from JBOGDN010000331.1 coordinate 4,705, forward strand.
CGCTGCGCAAGGCGACGCGGCTGCGGGTGCGCCTGCCGTTGGCGGGGCTGACGGTCGCGGCGTCCGACGCCGAGTCGCTGCGCGAATTCGCCGACCTGATCGCCGACGAGGTCAACGTCAAGTCCGTCGAATTCACCTCGACGATGGACGACTACTGCGAGCAGACGCTGAGCCTGGTGCCGAAGGTGCTCGGACCCCGCCTAGGCGCCGAGGTCCAGCGCGTCATCAAGGCCGTCAAGGCCGGAGACTGGTCGGCCGCCGACGGTCAGGTCGTCGCCGGCGGCGTGACGCTTCAGCCCGGCGAGTACGAGCTGAAGCTGACGCCGCGTGCGGCCGAACGCACCGCGGTCCTGCCCGACGGCGCCGGCGTCGTCGTCCTCGACACCGAGGTCACCCCGGAACTGCACGCCGAGGGCCTGGCCCGCGACGTGGTCCGCGTGGTGCAGCAGGCCCGCAAGGACGCCGGCCTCAAGGTGACCGACCGGATCGCGCTGAGGCTCGACGCGCCCGCGGAGGTGACCGCGGCCGTCGAGACGCACCGCCAGTTCGTCGCCGGCGAAACCCTCGCCGAAACGCTGGAGTTCGGATCGCTCGAGCCCGGCGCGAGCAGCGGCGAAGTCGGCGACGGCGCCGTCATCCGCACCTCGGTCGAAGCCGTCTGACCGCGCCCCCGGCGCCCTGCCGCACTCGTGCGAAGGCAGGGCGCTCGGGGGACGTGATCTTCGAGAATCGAACGAAACCGGCGTCGAATGACGCGTCAGCGTTTCAGGCCCTTGATGCCCTGATAGAAGGGGATGGGGTCGCCGTCGTCGAAGGTCTGTATCTGGTCGTCCTTGTCGGCCTTCTTGACGCGCCAGCCTTTGGAGCGTCCGCGGCGCAAGGCGGCGACCCCGGCGAGGGCGCCGAAGAAGACCAGAAGTCCGCCGAGCCCGAGCCACAGCGACCACGACTTCGTCGAGGCGATGTCGTCGACGGCTTGCGCGTACCCGTCTCCCATGTCCGGGTCTTGCATGTTGGGCAGCTCGACCGGTTCGGCGTTCTCGTTCAGGTCAGCGGTGACCGCGCGGTACGGGTCGATCATGCCGTAGCCGTACTCCTCTGTGCGCCCTTCACGACCGCCGTTGCCGCCGGGCGTGGGACTTGCCGTGCCGGTGATCTGATCGTGGATCTGCTCCGGGGTCCAGTCCGGGTAGCGCTCCTTCAGCAGCGCCGCGGTGGCCGACACGTAGGCGGTGGCGCCCGAGGTGCCGCCGAAGACGGCGTTGAACTGGTCGTCGCGTTGCAAGGACACCAGATCCTGGCTGCCGGGAGCGACCACGTCGATCCAGTCGCCCCATTGTGAAAACGTCGTCTTGTTAAAGGTGCGGTCGACCGCTCCCACGCCGATCACGCCCTCGTAGGCGGCCGGGTAGGGCGTTTTCGGGTCGTCGACGGTCTGCTCCTCGCCTTCGTTGCCGCCGGCGGCCACCACCACCACGCCCTCGTCGAGTGCGTGATTCACCGCGTCTTTGAGGACGTCGAAGTCTTGGTCGTATTTGAGGGACAGGTTGATGACGTCGGCGTCTTGCTCGACTGCCCAGTCGATCGCGTCGGCGACGTCGGATTCGTCGACGTCGGGCTTGTCGCCGCCGTCCTCGGCGTCCTCCGAGGATTCGGCGTTCTCTTCGGGAGGTTGGTTGGCGACGCGCACCGGCAGGATCTTCGCTTTCGGGGCGAGGCCGTAGAAGCCGCTGTCGCCGTCGGCCTTGCCGCCGGCGATGATTCCGGCCACCGCCGTGCCGTGTCCGATGCAGTCTTCCATGCCGTTGTCGCTGGTGTCTCCCTTGCCTTCTCCTCCGTCCTGGGGATTGGCGCCGAGGTAGGCCTTGCCTTCCTTCACCTTGCCTTCAAGCAGCGGGTGGTCGGCTTGCACCCCGGAGTCGAGCACCGCGACGGTGACTCCTCTGCCCTTGGCCAGCGGCCACGCCCGGTGCGGCTGCAGGTCTTCTTGAGGCCAGGCGACGCCGGTCTTGTTCTCGGCGGCGATGGAGTTCTCGGCCACGCCGGTGGCGCAGCCGTCCTCGTCCTCTTCGGCGTAGGCGGCCGGCGTCGGGCCGAGAACGAGAAGCCCGCAGCTGAGCAGGGCGACGACGCCGGCGCCGCGCCGGATCCGGCCGATCATTGGTAGATCTCCCGCGCGTTCTCCATCGCCGCGTGCGGATCCATGGCCGGGCCCGTCGGCACCAAGCTGATCAGGTTCGCCGGCATGGCCACCGGCTTGGCGTCGGTGTAGCCGAGCGCGTCTTTCGCGGGGACGGTCGCCACGATTTTGTATTTCTGCTCTTCGTTGCCGGTCATAGTCGCCAGGGAGAAAAGCTCGCCGGTGCCGGTGATCAGCGAGACCGCGCCCATTCCGGCGTTGCCGGTGCCCACGAGCATGCCCTTGCCCGGCGGCACCACGATGCGGTCGGCGTAGATCTTGCCCGACTCGGAGGCTTGTTCGGTGGACACTCCCTGGCTGCGGACGTCGACGTCCATCATCACCGTCGCGGCGTCGTCGCCGTCGGAGAAGCCGGCGCAGGCGACCTCGCCGCCCCAGCCCTCCGCGACGCCGGAAATACGCTCCGGGATCGCGGTGCGCGTGGCGAGGTCGTTGTTCGGATTCGGTATGTAGTCGTGGTAGTGGTCGGAGTCCGGGCTCGCCGCTTGCCCCACGGCCCGGTTCTGTTCCGCTTCATTCTGGCCAAGCCCGTCCATGATCAATTCGGCTTGCACCTGGGTGATCGGGGCCGCGCCGTCGCTGAGCGCGACGTAATACTCCGCCCGACCGCTGCCGGTGGAGCTGTAGACCTCGCCGACGGTCGCGCCGTCGATGGACGACGTCTCGCCGGCGCCGGTGATTTCGGGGGCCTTCAGTTCCTGGCCTTCCTGCAGCGCCGCCGCGAACGCCGGCGCCACCGGCACGCGCTCCTGCTGCTGCAGCCCCAGCGCGCTGAGGACCACGTCCGGTTCGACGACCTTGTGCTTGTAGCCGCCCTCGCCGACCACATAAACCTCTTCGCCGTCTTCGAACAGGAGCACCTGGTCGCTTTCGAGACCGCTGTTGTGGGAGGGCCTGGCGCCCACGTAAAGCACGGACTCGGCGCCGCCTCCGCCCTCGGGGTCGGTGCACACCGCCCAGCGGGCGCTCAACAGCTTGTCGGGCGCCGGCACCGAGTTGGGCAGATCCTCGATGCCGATCTTCATGCCCATCTGCGGCACCGCGTCGATGCCGTCCTCGGGCACCTCGCCGGTGAGCGACTGCTGCTTGACTTCTTGAGTCTCCGTCGTGCCGGCCAGCAACGCCGCAGACGTGAAGTTGGCGACCGGGTAGACCCGCTTGACGGACTCGTTGATGTCGCCGTTGCCCGCGGCGACGGCGGCTTCGATCTGTTCGTCGCTTGGGAAGACCACGTACGGGGATCCGGTCTCTTTTTCCAGGATGACGATTCCGCCGTGCGTCCAGTCGACGTTGTTGGAGAACGACTTCTTGAAGAACGCGATGGCCACGGTGGCGCCAAGCGCCAGGACGGCGAGCATGATGCCCGCGAAGACCGCCGCGCCCGCGGCCCTGAAGGGCGACTTGTCGGCGTCGGTCTTGCGGTACACCAGAGCCGACATCACCCGCTGCAGCATGAACTGGTAGCTCCACAGCTGGTCTTTGCGGCTGGCCATGGGTTTGACTCCTCGGGGAAGTGCCGGCGTGCGGTTACACGATAACGTGCGCGATCCAGCAGCCGACAATGCTGAGGCGGCTTGAGGCTGCGGTGAAACGAGAAGGTTCCCCGCGCCCTGGGGACGCGGGGAACCTTGCTGTCGCCGACAGGCGTTTACCCGGAGAACAGACCGGCGTACTTCTTGTCGGTGGCGAACATGCGGCTCGAGCCGTCGTCGAGGGCCACGGCGATGCGGCCCAGGACCTCGTCGACGCCGTCCATGTGCGTGTTCCAGTTCGTCTGCATGGTCACGAATTCTTGTGAGGACAGACCTTCGAAGTTCGGGATGATCCTGGTGTTGACCATCTCGGCGATTTCCTCGATTTCGGTGCGCATGGCTGTCTGAAAGCCGCTGACCGCGTCGATGGCGTCGAGGATCTTTGCTTCGTTGTATGTAACGACGTTCATGTCTAAGCTCCTTGGATTCGGGCCGTCACGGCCCAGTCGGTGTAACGGTGATGAGTTGACTGGGCTTAGCTGCCCGACAGCTGGTTGTCCATGGCGGCGGCGTCGGCGGCGCCCTCGGGGTTGATGTTCGCCAGGGACTCCTGCGTGTCCAGGTCTTCCATGCTGATGGCGCTGCTGCAGTTCACCAGGGTCTCGGCCAGGCGGTTCAGCTCCTGGTCCAGGCCCTTGAGGTGAAGGAACAGGTCGCCGCTTAGACGGTCGAACTCGGAGGCGGCCATACCGACGAAGCCGGTCATCGACTCTTCGATCGAGCTCATCATGGTGTTCGCGTCGCCCATGATCTTCTCGCCGCCGGCGAATGCGCGGTTAGCGGTGTCGAGAAGGTCTGTTTCTTCCGCACTGAGATTGGCGTTCATGGAATGAATGCACCTCTTCTGTCTGGGGCCTCTGCTTGACGGCGAGACCCAGGGGTTGTGTCGTAGGCGACTTTAGCGCCACCTGTCAACCCACGCTAGCCCACGCGGTCAAGCGCCCGAGCTGGTTTTTCGCGACCCGTCCGGGTCCTAGCCGAGCAGGCCCCTGAACCAGCTGAAAAGACCCATCGCGGTGACCGCCACCGGCACCACCGAGGTGATAAGCAGCACATCCACGATGTCGGCGATTCGGCCGATGTAAGGGGAGGGGGCGCGCTTGGAGTAGATCAGCCCGGAGGAGACCGCCAGCAGCACGAACGGAAGGACGATCAACAGCAGCCCGAGCAGGTACAGATCTGTGCCGAAAAGGCCGATGAAGCCCATGGCGGTGAAAATCGTCCCGATGATGCCGGTCGCCAGGAGCGGGACCCGCTGCCGCACCGCGGGGAACAGCCGCGCCCGCAGCAGGAAGACCGCGCCCACGATGCCCACGAGCATCGGAGCGGCGGCCGGGATGCCGTCGCGGTCGACCACGTACATGCTCAGGATCGTGGTGATCGAAACGCCGAGAATCAGCCCGGTGAGGATCTCGTCGGCGCGCAGCACCTTGGCGAAGACCTCTTCTTTGGGCGGATTGGGGGTGTCCTTGACCAGGTCCTTGGCCGACTGCGGCAGTTCGGGCATGGGCAGCTTGGAGAACTTCATCGACAGCGACGGGACCATAGGCAGGAACATCACGGTCAGCGAAATCGTGGCCGCGGCCACGGCCGCGGTCGACCAGTGCGAGAACGCGAAGCCGATCGCGGCGGCGACGAGCCCCATGAAGCCCGCCGTGATGCCGGCGGTGAACACCCGCAGCGCCTCGCCGACCACGTAGAAGCCCACGGTGCTGAACGTCAGCAACGACGCGGCCGCCACCAGCAGATGCGGGGTGGAGAACGCGGTCATCGCCCAGTCGCCGCCCAGGATCACGTATCCGCCGAACGCGGCGAACGGCAGCGCGAACGCGCCGAGCGCGGCGCCGGCGACGGAGTCTCCCGTGGTGCGCGACAGCGCGGTGCCGATGACGAGCAGCACCGCGCCCACGATCAGGGCGGCCGCGCCCGGCCAGGTCCACGACGGCCCGGCCAGCCACATGCCGCCCAGGGTGAACATGGCCGCGATGCCGGCGATGGTCAAACCGGTGACTCGAGTGTGGTTGCCCTCCCAGGGCTTGCCCAGCTGTTTGGCGCCGGCGGCGATCGCCTCGACGACGTCGTCGTACTCGCCCTCGGGCCAGTCGGCGTGTCGCGGCGCCAGATGCAGCAGCTCGCCGTCGCGCACCTGCTGCATGGCCATGGACTTGGACGGGTCGATGGTCTTGCCGTCGGTGCGTCGCAGGTCGAAGCCGCCGTGTTTCTCGGCGTCGTCGGCCGCACCCTCCCCGGCGTACTCCAGGACGACGGGGAGCAGGTCGCTGACCGGAAGGTGGTCGGGCAGCACGAGGTCGATGCGCCGCCGTGGCGCGGACACCGTGATCCGGGTCAGACCGGTGCGAATAGCCGTGGTCACCGTGATGCATCCTTCGTGATTCGGCGGGCGTTGTGTTGCGACGTTGTGGCGCCGTTCCACCATATCGGTCCCCGCCAGCCCCGCGACGCTCAGCGATCGGACGGCCCGGGGACGCGGCTGTCGGAGGCTTGCATGCGGCTGGTGAAATGTGCAAGGCGCCCGTAAAGTGAGAAGACAAATCCCGCCGTCTTAGCCCGCGTGCGGGCTGTCCGTCGAAATCTTGAGGAAGGGCCAACCGCTCATGGGTCTGGTCATGGTGAAGAAGCGCCCCCGGCGCCCCGCGCCGGAGCTGCCCGACGGTGACCTTCAGGTCGAGTCGCCTCCGGAGCTGCCGGAGCCGGCGGCCAGGAACTGGTCGCGGCTGCTGATGGTGCTGCCCATGCTGGCCGGAAGCTTCGCGATGATGCTGATGCTGATGAGCTCCAACCCCGGCGGCTCGGGCGGCGGCATGTCAATGCGCGGCGCCACCGGCGGACTGTTCGGCATCTCCATGCTCGGCATGATGCTGATGAACATGAACAGCGGGGGCAAGGGGCCAAGCAAGCACGAGATGCTGAAGATCCGTCGGGAGTTTCTGCGCAAGCTTTCCCAGCAGCGCCGCCAGGTGCACAAGACCCGACGGGACCAGCGGCGCGGGCTGTTCTACAGACACCCCGACCCGGACACGCTGTGGTCGTCGGCGGCAAGCGCGCGGCTGTGGGAGCGCCGCTCCGGCGACGGCGACTTCGCGGTCGTGCGCATGGGTCTTGGGCCGCAGCAGCTGGCCACTCCGATCCGGGTGCCTCCTTCAAAACCGGCCGACGAGCTAGAGCCGTTGTGCACGGCGGCGCTGCGCCGATTCCTCAACACCAACGCCGTGGTCAACGACCTCCCCGTCGCCATGGACCTGCGCGGCTTCTCCAAGATGTACTTCCGGGGCGACGCCGACAAGCACCGCGGACTGATCCGCGCCATGGTCGCCCAGCTGGCGACCTGGCAGAGCCCGGACGAGCTGCTGCTCGCCGTCTGCGCGTCGCCGGAGAACATGCGCCACTGGGACTGGATGAAGTGGCTGCCGCACGTCTTGCATCCCGGCGAGACCGACGCGCTGGGGCAGATCCGGCTGATGGGCAACTCGCTGCGCGAGCTCGAGGAGCGGTTCGGCGACGTCCTCAACGGCCGCCCCAGGTTCAACCCGGCGTCCGCGCCGTGGGAGGGCCACCACGTCGTGGTCATTCTGGACGACGGCGGCACCGCCGGCTCCGACCACCTCGCGACCGAAGGCGGCGTCGAGGGCGTGACCATACTGGATACTTCTACGCCGCCGCCGCGCCAGTTGGAGCCGGGTCTGCTGCTGGTGCAGCATAAGGACGACGGCATGCTGCGCATGGGCACCGTCGACGCCATCGACGACATCCGCAAGCCCGACACGCTGTCGCTCTCCGAGGCCGAAACCCTGGCCCGGCAGCTGGCGCCGCTGCGACAGTCGGTCGCCAAGGCCGGGGACGACCCCGACGACGACGGCGCCTTCGAAGGAAACCTCAGCTTCACCGACCTGCTCGACATCGGCGACCCGTACGACTTCAACCCCGACCGCGCCTGGGCGCCGCGTCCCAACCGGGACCGGCTGCGGGTTCCCATCGGCGTCGGGCCGGACGGCCTTCCGGTGGACCTGGACCTCAAGGAGTCCGCGCAAGACGGCATGGGGCCGCACGGCCTCATGATCGGCGCCACCGGTTCGGGCAAGTCCGAGACGCTGCGCACCCTGGTGCTGGCGCTGGCTTCGGTGCACTCGCCGGAGAATCTCAACTTCGTGCTCGTCGACTTCAAGGGCGGCGCGACCTTCACCCGGCTGGACAAGCTGCCGCACACCTCGGCGGTCATCACCAACCTCTCCGACGAGCTGGTGCTCGTCGACCGCATGAAGGACGCCATCGAAGGCGAGACGATTCGCCGTCAGGAGGAGTTGCGCAAGCACGGCAACTTCGCTTCGCTGCGCGACTACGAGAAGGCGCG
>JBOGDN010000332.1:0-1703 GCA_050742995.1 Stackebrandtia sp.
TGGTCGGCCATGGCGCGGGTGATGGCTTGGCGGATCCACCAGGTGGCGTAGGTGGAGAATTTGAAGCCCTTGGTGTAGTCGAATTTCTCCACGGCCCTGATGAGTCCCAGGTTCCCCTCCTGGATCAAGTCGAGCAGGCCGACGCCGCGGTTGGTGTACCGCTTGGCGATGCTCACCACAAGGCGCAGGTTCGACTTCAACAAGACGTCCTTGGCGCGGCGGCCGTTCGCGGCGACCTGCTTGAGGTCGCGAAGCAGCTGCTCGTCGTCGACGGGGCGCTCTGGGTCGCTCAAACGGTGCTGGGCGAACAAACCGGCTTCGATCGCCTTGGCCAACTCGACTTCCTCGGCGGCGGTGATCAGCCGGTGCTTGCCGATGCCGTTGAGGTACGCACGCACCGGGTCGGCCGTGGCGGCGGCTTCTCCGCGACGGTCCACGGCGGTGTCGTTGCTGTCGGTCAACGTGATTGCCACGATTCTCGCCCTCCAGGGAGTTCTTCTTCGACGCTGCGCCCCGTGCGCGACGCCTGAGACAAGGATTGCCTGTGAGGTGTTAAACCCCTGTGAAGTGGCAGGAGAGGTGGCACAAACCCGGGAGACAATACGGTCGGTATGCCCGAAAGAGAACAGTTTGACCCCCTCCCCTCCTTGTCGTGAGTCCATGAATATCCGACGGCCGCATGAGAGCTGCACGAATCGCGCACATCGACAGACGGCCCGATCGCCGTGCTTCTACACGCGGTAGAGTCCTGCTCGTGCGACGCGAAGCAGACCGAAACGCCCGAAAGGAAACCACAGTGACCCGGCTCGGCGAACTCGAGCACGCCATCATGGACGTGCTGTGGTCGGCGTCAGACCCCCTGACCGCGCGCGAGACGCGAGACGCGCTCGCCGACCGAGACCTGGCCGCCACCACCGTGCTCACCGTGCTGTCCCGCCTGGAAGACAAGGGTCTTGTCAACCGGGACCGCAGCGAGCGGGCTCACCGGTACCGCCCCACCGACGCGCGAGACGTGCACGTGGCGGCGCTGATGCGCCAGGCGCTGGACACCGCTCCCGACGCCGACGCCGCCTTGGCCAGGTTCGCCGACGCGGTCACCGCCGACGAAGCCGCCGCTTTGGCCGAGGCGCTCGACGAAGCCATGCGCAGACGCGGCGCCAAGAAACCCGAATGAACCTCATGCACAACGCCGCCGCCTTCGCGTTGCTCGGGGCCCTCGCGGTCGCGCTGATGGGCCCGGCGCCGGTGTTGCTGCAGCGAGCCGCCTGGCCGCGGCGCGAGCCCCGCGCGGCTCTGGTGCTGTGGCAGGCAGTCGGCCTGGCCGCGGGCACGGCCGTCATCGGCGCCTCGGTGATCGTCGCGCTGGCGCCGCTGGGCGACACTCCGGTGAGCGCGGCGCGGGAGTTCGTCGCCCGGATCGCCGACGGAGACGTCACCGCCGGGCTGGGCGTGGGGCACCTGGTGATGCTGGCGCTGGCCGCCGCGCTCACCGTCCGACTCGTCGGCGTGCTGCCCGTGACGATCTGGCGCACCTGGCGCTCGCGACGCCGCCACCGCGACCTGGTGGAGCTCGTCGCGCGCCCCTGGCCGACCTCGCGGCCCGGCCACGGCCACGTCCTGGACCACCCCGCGCCGGCGGTGTACTGCCTGCCTGGCCGCGCCGAGCGCGGCGCCCCCCGCGTCGTCTTCACCTCCTCGGCGCT
>JBOGDN010000333.1:0-1512 GCA_050742995.1 Stackebrandtia sp.
CCATGGGGGTGCGGGTGCGCTGGGCGGGCCGGAGGCCGCGGCTGTGGCGCAGCGTCATCAAGGAGCTCGAGGTCGCCGAGGAGATGTCGAAGCGCAACGACGCCCTGACGCTGCAGTTCTGCGTCAACTACGGCGGACGCGCCGAGATCGCCGACGCCGCCGCGGCGCTGGCCCGCGACGCCGCCGCCGGCAAGCTCAACCCGAACAAGGTCACCGAGAAGACCTTTGCCAAGTACCTGTACAACCCGGATCTTCCCGACGTGGACCTTTTCCTGCGCCCGTCGGGGGAGCAGCGCACCTCGAACTTCCTGACCTGGCAGTCCACGTATGCCGAGCTGGTGTACATGGACGTCCTGTGGCCGGACTTCGACCGCCGCGACCTGTGGCGCGCGTGCGAGCTGTACGCCCGCCGGGATCGGCGCTACGGAGGCGCCGAGCCGAACCCGGCGACCGCCGTCGCGGCCGTCTGAGTTCGCAGTTTGCGTCTTCCTTCTGCACAATCTGTCATAGGATTGTCACGTCACTCGCCTGACCGGACGGTCGGCGACTGAAGCGGAGGTGCGTATGCGTTCGCGGGCGATCGTCGCGGCCGTCGCGGTCCTGTTCATCGCGACGGCGGCCTTCGGCGGGAGAGCGGACGCCGCAGAGGGCTTCGACAGCGCGGTGTGCGAGACGCACGACGTGCAGGTGGTCAAGGGCCACGACGTCGAGGTCAGAGCCGAACCCGATCTGAACGCCCCCAGGCTGTTCACCGCCGAGGGCGGGGATTTCTACAGGTGCAGCGCGGTGACCGTGGGCGGCGTGCACAGCGAATGCGACGCCGACGAAAGCGAAGTGTGGCTGGTCATCACCGATTTCGCCCGCTTCGACGTGTACGCGCCCAGCTCCTGCCTGGTCGACATCTGGTTCGACGGCTGAGCCCGTCGCGCGCTCAACATGCGCCGATTAGAACACGGCGCGGAAGATCCCCAGCGTCGCCGAAACCGCGATCGCGGCCGCGCACGTCGCCGCCACGCCCGCCAGCACCAGCCAGTCGGAGAGACGCACTTGCTGCGGCCGGGCGACTCCGCGAGGGGTTTCGGCGTCGAAGCCTCGGGCGTCCATGGCCACGGCGAGTCGCCCGCCGCGCCGGATCGCCCCCACCAGCAGGACGAACATGGCGGACGCGAACAGGCGCACCCGGGCGATCGGGTTCCACCCCGCCTCCACGCCACGGGCGCGACGCGCCAGGACGATCATTCGCCACTCGGCGGCCAGCAGGGGCAGCAGCCGAAACGCCGCCAGCGCGCCGATCGCGAACTTCGGGGGCGCCTTCAGCTGCTGCGTCAGCGAGTCGGCCAGCTCGGTGGGGTCGGTGGTGGCGAAGGCCAGCACGCCGGGGACCGCCACCGCCGCCACCCGCAGGCCAAGCGCCAGTCCCGCCTGCGCGTTGGCCTCGGTGAGCAGCAGCGGGCCGAACTCGACCAGGGCGGCGCCGCCTTTGTCGGCGGCGAACACCGCGTTGACCACGGC
>JBOGDN010000334.1:0-28011 GCA_050742995.1 Stackebrandtia sp.
AAGTAGCCCGCCTGACCCCCAGGGGCCAGGTCCTCACTCCAGCGGTCGTCGGGTGCGGTGGTGAGCTCGACGGTCCCGCCGCTGATGTCGGCGCCCGAGGAGTTCACGATCTCCACTTCGGCGTCGGCCTGGTACGGCATCAGCCACCACGCCGACAACTGCTTCTGTTCGGCGTCGACCCCGAACATCAGCGATCGCACGTCGTACAACCCCAGGCCGGCGCCGAAGAACTCGCCGAGCGGGGAGTCGACGGTGCGCCTCCCGTCGAAACTGATCCGCAGCCGCGCGTCGTGCAGCACCTGGTCCGACGCGGCGTCGCCGGGTTCCAGCTGGGGAAGCGTGAAACGCAGCGCGGTGACGGCGCCCGGCCCGTCGCCGACGGCGACCGTGCTGGTCTCGCCGGCGGGCACGTCGACGTCCGCCGTCGTGGTCTCCGCGCCGTCCTGCGGCGGTTTCGGGTCGGCCGTGCCGGCCGCGTTGAGCTTGTCGATCACGTCCTGGGCCGGGTCGGTCGGGTCGAATGTCGGCACGCCCTCGGCGTCGGTGAACTCTCGGGCGGTGACGTGGTGGAAGAGCGGATTGTTCTCGGTGGTCACCCGCATCGAGCTGTGGTACGGCATCGGGACCTTGATATACACCCCGCCAGAACTCTGATCGGCGTTGCCCACCAAGGGGTAGACGAACGGCGCGCCCAACTTCCCGTCCACGATGTCTTGAAGGGATCCCTGGACGACGATCTCGCCGTCCAACTCGATCGTGATCTGCCCGGTATTGCTGACATCGCCCTCATCTCGGGTGAACCAGATGGAGGCGATCTCCCCGGCTCCGGAGTCTTCGGCGATCACGCAGCCCGCGTCGGTGGAACGCAGACAGGAATACGTGCCGACGAATCCGTCGTCGTTGCCGCCGGTCCGGTCGTAGCTGGAAAACTGCCGGGTACTGGCGCCGGAGCCGATCTCGGTCATGCGCTCGGGATGCCGGTAGCTGTCCCAGCCGACCGGGCCCTTGTCGGCCGCGTGCGACGGTTCGGCCGCCGCGACCAGACCTGTCATGAGGCCGGAGGCCAGCACCAGTACGGCGACTACCCGCACGACGACGCGTCGGGGGACGCCGGCCAGCGGCGGGCGCCGTGGAGGTTTGCTTGCGACGCGATCAGGGTCCGGCATCTGGCTCTACCTCGTTCCTACTTGGGGACCGGTCGGAGGGTATGGGGTTGGACCGGCGCGAACATCAACCTCGATCCGGGCCGCACAACCCGTCGAGTAATCGATTACCAGAGACTAGCCACGGCCGTGACGCGATGTCAAGCACCCGGGAGGGGATCCGTCTTGGCGACCGCATCGCGAACTTGGGGCTCGCCGCCGCTCAGAATACGAGTTGGCGAGCGTGCAGGATCGTAGTCATAGCCATTTGCCCGATTGGGCATTCAAGCGCTCGCCTGAATTGCCAATTTGAGAAGACACTGCTCGACTTCTTGACGATTTCGTAACCGCGGTGTTTAAATCGGTCTTCTGTCGCCCCAGATCTCGCCATACGAAGGACCGATATGAAGACGCGCCGAACCGCACAGCACGTTGTAGACGGCGCTTCCAGTTCCGAGAGAGCGAAGGGGCGGCGACGCATATGACCGCCTCCGGGTGTGTCGGCTCGCGGCCGGCGCTGTCCGAACGCCAGAATTCGGTCCTCAACGGCATCGCAAGCGGGCACACCGACCGACGTGTGGCAAAAGATCTGCATATGTCGGAACGGACGGTTCGGCGAGAGATCGAGAACATGCTTCGCTTGTTCGAGGTCGACACGCGTATCGAGCTTGCGGTCGCGGCTACGGCCTCGGGTCTGCTGAACTGGCCGGCTGACGCGCTCGCCGGCGAACGGCGAGCCGACGGCGCAACGTTCCGATAGTCGCTCCCGGCCGTATTGCCGTGCGCAATACTGTCTCGTCGAAACCTACCGCGCCCGCATTGCGCCGGATGCGTCGCGATCCGCTGCGGTTTAAGAAAGTCGGATTACTTCGCCCGGCAGGCGACAGAGAAAGTCGATTCCGCTCGCATCGAGTCGAGATTTCGACAACGTCGACCGGATCCGGCCACATTCTTGCATTTGCCTTGACGACGGGACAGGTCGCTGCAACCATCGATCCCGCCCTATTCGGAACAAACCGAAAGGGATCTCAAGAAGGTCAAACAGTTTCCGCCGGCCTAGACGCCGGCCTTTCAAGAAAAACGGAGAAATCTCTTGTCCCGAAAAAGAATAGTTGCGGCGGTAGCCGCGCTCGCCGCCACCCTGACGTTGTCGGCGGTAGCGGTCTCGCCCGTCGTCGCCGACACGCTCGACGACAGCGCGGCAACGCACAGCGCGGAAACGCGATGTGGCGGTCATTTCTCGGCCTCGGCCCCTCCTGGGGGAGGGTGGGGGCCTCCTGGACAAGGATGCGGAATGGCAGGTCACCCCGGGTACCGCCAAGGTTACAGCTGGGGGGTTCAGCACGACACCGGCCAGCAAGCCTGCGCGGAGGGCTTGGGATTCACCGCCGAAGGGGCCAGGTTCTGGAAGCATTTGGGCTGTGGCACAAGCGGGAGCGGCTCGGCGCACTGGGGAAATAACCTGGCTCCAGTCGAACTGCGGGTGCGCAGCATTCGAGTCACCGCCGCGGTCCACGTGACTTGGGAGGCTTAGGAAGGCGTCCGGCTTGATCGTCGAGTCGACCAAGCTGGACGTTCTTCGCCGTTGCCGAAACGGTCGCGACTGGGTTCGCGCCGATCGATGTAATAAGGATCGACGATTATGAAACTTGCTGCATTTTCGGTCGCAGCGCTGCTGTCGGCCGCACTCGCCGGCTGTGGTGCGGCGAGCTCGCCTCCCGACGACGCCGAGGAACACGGCATGGCGCCGGATGCGACCTTGGAGAACCCGCTGCCGTTTATGTCTACTGTTGAGCCGGGCGATTGGAGCGTCAACCTCGGGGAAACAGACTTCGACGCGGGCGAGGAGATTCAAGCCGACAACTCGCAATATGTAGAGCCGGAGGATGGTCGACAGTATGTAACGGCGAGCGTCACCGCGACCAATATCGGCGAAGGTTCAGGGGTGATCTGGGAAGACGTGGTGTTTGCCTATTCCAGCAGCGACGGCGAGTTGTACGGCGAAACCGACGACGACGGGTGCCCAGAGTTGCCGAACGCTCTCGAGAACCAAGGCGAGACGTCGTCGAACGACACTGTTGCCGGCGACGTGTGCGTATCCGTCCCCTCCCAACACGCGGAGAGCGGAATGTGGGTGGTGACCGACACGTCCCGACCCGAGCACGCGTTCTACATCGCGGCACGCTGACCAGGACGACATCTCGCTGAACGCCGTCACCTCGATCCGCGCGCCGCGGACTCGACACATCTCACCCACGATGAAATGGGCTCACTTAGACGTCGCCGTCTGACGAGTCCTTGGTAGCCTGTGCGCCTTATGCGGCATCCTTTGCATCGGTCCTTCCGGCTTCCTGCGACGTTCGTCGCGCTGCGCGAATTCGTCCTCGACGGCTTCGATCCCGAGGACGGTCTGGACGTGTGGGAGTACGTTTTCGAAAAGTGCGGTTCCCTTTTCTGCGGCGAAATCGACACAATCCTCCTCGATCCGAAGGAGCTTTGCTACGACAGTCAGCCGATGGAGATCGTCCCTTTCGGCTGGAATGGCGGCGACGGGCTTCACTACGGGTGGGCCGTACTCGCGCCCGAACTAGACAGCGACGACTACCAATGTGTGTCGTTCGCTTCAATCGACGACCATGCGGTCTGGCTCGGCGATCACACGAAAGAGGCTCTGGAGAACCTTCTCGTCGGCGGCGTGGCGGGCTGGGCAGAGTGGGGACGTCGGCAAGGACTGCCGTCGCCG
This sequence comes from Stackebrandtia sp., assembly GCA_050742995.1. Lineage (GTDB taxonomy): Bacteria > Actinomycetota > Actinomycetes > Mycobacteriales > Micromonosporaceae > Stackebrandtia. The sequence goes on from JBOGDN010000334.1 coordinate 3,886, forward strand.
GTCGACGATCCACGCTGGATGACTCTGTGCCGCTCCCTCGATCTGCGTCCCGGCATCGGTTCCGCGCAGATCACGCCGGGCGCGCGTTCCAACCGGATGATCCACCCGACGATTCCACCGGGCTGGCGGTACGAACCCGCTGCCGACGGCATCGGCGTGCTCGCCGAGGCGACGGCATTCGCCCCGGCGTCGACAACGGCCGATCCCGAGTGGGGCGGCGACGAGCACCTGGCTCATGCACGGCGGCTCCTTGCCGCCGGGTACCCGGCGTCGGCACTGGGCGTCCTCAAAGCGACCTACCCCGAACGTGAGGTCATGCGGACAATGCGAGAGGCATACCAGGCTCTCGGACGCACGCTCCACGTCGAACGCGCCGACATCTGGCTGCGGAACCACCCGTCGGATTCCCCGGGCGGTCGCTGACGTTCGCCGGGCGACATTGTGGCTCACATGCCCCCGAGCTCCAGGGCGTGTCGGATGTCGGGGTCGGGGTCGGGGTCGTCGTCGCTGTTCACCGCCGTGGCGATCTCACGTCGGATCAAAGTGAGTTCGGCGCCGCTGGGATCAGCGTCGTCTTCGCACAGCCGGTTGACCCGCGCGACAACGATATTCGGCATCTCGACAAAAGCTTCAAAACTCGAGGCTATGCAACGTGCACCCGTGCGGTGATTGTAGGTGTAGATCTCTCCAGACTTCGCCCGATGCATAGCCTATCCATATTGCACATTCCGAATCCGATATGCGTCTCAACGCGGCGACGGCCTCGCCGTCACCCGCATCCATCCAAATGGAAGACTCCCTAAACGACGGTGACGTCGGTGGTGAGCTTCGTTGATTTGGCATGGCAGTCGACTTTGTCGTCGGGGCGCAAGAAGGCGGACTTGCGGGAACTCGCGGTGAGGGCCAGGCGGACGGCGAGCCGCCGCGGCAGTGCGGCGAGCATCCGTCGCTGCCAGGACTTGGCTTTCAAGGTGACTCCTGCGGGTGTGCCGGTCAGGATCCAAGTGTCGCGGGTTAGCGTGCGCTGACCGGTCGCCTCGCAAACGATGCGCAAAATGTCGGGGACAGTCCACATGAGGTCAAGGGTGGAGGCGGACTGCCGTAGGCCGTCGTTGACGCGAGTCTCCAGCCGATCGGCCAGCAACCCGTCGACTGACGGCGAGTCTGGCGTCCAGTATCGCTCGCTGACTGGCAGAAAGCCGGCGAAGCTTTTCGCCGCACTCCAGAAACGTTGTCGATCGTGTGAACCTTCGCCGCAGATCTGCACGGCGCGGGCGGTGACGTCGTTGGCTATGAAGAACCCGATCCTGGGCGTCCAGGAACGGTCGGCGAGACGAGTGAGATCCACGTCCTCCAAAAGCGCCAGTCCCAACTCGACTTCGTAATCGAGCAGCGGGTCGATGAGCAGCCGGTTCTCGCGGAGCCAGTCCGCCATCGGCGGATCCAGGTCGTGCACTGCGGCATGAAGCGCGATCTCGTCGGGAACGGCGACATGAGCGCTTCCCTGCGTGGGGACACATCGCTTCTCGAACACCACGCGCTGCGCGGTTTCGCCTATGTCCCAACAGTGCGAGGCGTAGGTGAGCCCCATCGCGTAGATCCGCACGGGGCGCGGATCCAGAGGCCGGCAACGGCCCGGTGTCTGGCCTGCCCGCAGAGCAGAGTGGTCGGCAGGTCGAGGAGGCGGTCTCAGTGTTCCTCCAGCCATTCGAGATAACGGATTCCCGGCACTGTCTCGCCGTGAAACTCCAGCGCGGCCGACGTGGAATGAACCGTGCGTACCTTTCGCCAGGCCCGACCCGGCAGGTCGCGCCGGTGGATCTCAAGCTCGCACTCGCCGAGATCACTCTGGGCTACCGGTATGTCCACGCCAGATGGATCACGGTAGAGATAGCCGATCAAGGTGTCAGGCTCGCAACGGGCCCGGGCGACGATCTTCTCCCGCAAACCGCTGGCCTCGAACTCCAGCTGTCGCTCCGGGCGGACGCGCAGCCGGTTGGCGAGCAGCTGGAGCCCGTGATTCCCGGTCAGCACGTGACCGTCGACTTCTGCGGCGACGGTCACGGCTGGATGATCTCCACCCCGGACACTGACGCCGATAGCTTCCATCCCGCCATCGGGTCCGTGCCATCGGGGACAGTAGAGCCAAAACAGCCGTTCGACCCGCCGACGGCCCCAGATGTGCTTCTGAACGCCGTGGCCGTCGATCCGAAACTGCTCGCCGTCCAACTCGGCCTCCAGAACGACCCGCTCACGGTCGCGACAATGGACAACCCGCGTCGGCAACGGAAGCGACCGAATCGGCCAAGGCTCGCGTGGCGGCAGCGGCGAGTCGACGCCGAGCCACTCCAACTGCCAATCGAGTTCGCCGTCGGGTGTCGGAAGCGAGCCGCTCCATCGGTCGTTTTTTATCTCGCACCGTGGCGCCCAGGAAACGCGGTCAGGATCCCGGCGCAGCGCCGTGAGCGGCAATACCTGCTTAAAGGCGCGCTTCTTCCAGACAGTCCGCTCGTCCGACAGGCCCGCCCAGACGATCGCGTGGCCCGCGCCGGCCGCTGAACGAAGCAGGTCGTAGCGAATCCAAGCCGTACGCCGTGCCTCGGAGTCGAACAGCACAGCGAACCAGATCTCGAAGAACCGCCGCTGCTCGCCGAACCGAGGCCGATTCTCCGGCAAAAACACATCCGATCGCATCAGAGATGAACACCTGCGGAGTCAGATTCGCGGCGTTGGATCCCGAGCTTGTAGTCGCAAGGACCGACCACGCCGTCAAGCGATTCGTCAGAGCGGGCAGAGCCGTAAGTGTTCTCCCACGGCAGAAACCCCACGTTCATGCCTTCTGCCACTGCGGGAGAAGTCAATGCGACGAGGGCGCCCAGCGCGGCGAAGGCGACTATAAGCGTTCTACGGATGCGAGTAATGCGAAAACCGCCTTGAAGTTCGGGAACATAGGCAACTGCCGGTGTTGCAGCGCCTTTTGGTCGCGGTGATCGGCGGTGTCCTGATGCGCAGGATAGTGCGGGAGAACTGGGTGTCGCTACTATGCAGATGGGAAATATCATCTCGCTGTTGTCTGCCCAAACGAGAAATCGCCGCGTGAACGGTTATGCCGCAGACACTCTGAATGCGTGACAGTCGGGCCGTTCTGAAGCTGGTCGGGAAGGTTCTCTTAGTGAGTGTCTGGTTATTTGGTCCCGGTGGTGGGATGTGAGGAAGCTCCTGGTAGATGCATGGATGTCTGAGTCCGTGCATTTCCAGGAGCTTGTGAGTGTCAGTAAACCGCAAGCCCGCCGGTAGTCGTCGTCGGCCACGCCGTGCCCATCCTCACCTGGGAAGAGGCCGGTTTCCTTCGGATCTGTCTGATCGGGCGTGGAAGCGGTTGTGCGCGTTGCCGCCGCAACCGGCCACCCGGCGCGGCAGGCCGCGCCTGCACTCACGGCGCGCCGTCGTGGACGCGATCCGGCACCTGGTGCGCACCGGCTGCCCCTGGTGCGCACCTGCCGCCGGGTTTTCCGGCATGGAAGACCGTGTACTGGTACTTCACCACCTGGAAGAACGACGGCGCCCTGTATCGCGTACACACCGGTCTGCGCAAGGCCGTGCGCACCGCCGCCGGGCGCGCACCCCAGCCGTCGGCGGCGGTCGTCGACTCCCCACCAGCACGCGCCGCCGACACCGTCGGCGCCGCCACGCGCGGCTGGGACAACGGCAAGAAAGTCAACGGCCGCAAACGCCACATCGTGGCGGACACCGCCGGCAACCTCCTGGCCGTGGCGATCACCCCGGCCAACCGCCACGACACCGCCGCCGCCCGCACCCTGGTGGACCACATCGCCGCCCGATGCGGCCGCGTCGGGCTCGTGTGGGCCGACAGCTCCTACCACGGCCGACTAGCCGACTACGCCGCCGAAGCGGGCATCGACCTGGAAATCGTACGCACACAAGACGGTCAAACCACCTTCGTCGTCCTACCCAGACGACGGGTCGTCGAACGCACCTTCGCCCGGATCAGCAAACACCGCCGCCGCGCCCGCGACTACGAACGCAACCCCGCCAACCAAGCCGCCATGACCTTGTGGGCCTCGGCCACCCGCATGCTCAACCACCCCACCTGAACAACCAGACACTCACTTAGACGGCGAGGCGGCCCACCCAATGCAGCAGGCGCTGTTGGGCGGACATTTCAGGCACATCAGGGTGTGGGCGTCCAAAATATTGGTGGGAACTATCGGGATCCAGCGGGCCCTCGGCGACCCCGTGAAAGAGCCGCTCGAAGTTGTCGACCAGCCAATCCACGAGTGTGCCGTTCAGTCGGTCGGTCAACCCGGCGCCCCGGCACAAATCCCAGGTGTGTATCACGCTGTCGGAGATCATGAGGCCCAGCAGGCGGCGTCCCGTCACATTCCCAAAGGGATAGTCGACCTTCCTGTCGAGGGCGCCGGTTTCGGCGAACGCCGCCCGGCATTCCGCGGCGGCACGCTCATAGGCGTCCACCGGATCGTCACCAAGGGTGTCCGCATCCAGGCTGGACATGAATTCACCGGCACTGCCGCCATGCAACAAGGACGTGTAGATGAGATTGCCCTGCACCATGTGACGGACCACATCACGTACCGTCCATTCGCCACATGGGGTGTCATTTGCCCATTGTGGCACCTTCACAAACCGTAGCCGCGCTCCGAACTCCTGGTGTGCTGTGGCCAGATGAGCAAACAGAACCTCGTCAGTGTCACGCATGGCACGACTGTGACACCGATCCAGCCCGGCGTCTGGCAAGATTCGGACGTCACATTGCACACGACCCGAGCTTGACAATTCACCACATAGTACATGCACGCGCTCTAGGCGACCAGCTAGTTTCCCGAGGAAGTGCCGCCTCCGACTGTTCCTGGCCGGCAAAGGCTTACGTTGACTGGGTCGTCGGCGTCAGGATTCGGCGAGTTTCGGCAGTTCCGCGTCGTACCACTCGAGGATCGGCATGATCTCGGTCGCCTCCGGGGAGTTCCAATCGAGGAACCATTCGAGCACCATGGATACCGTCGAGCTGGCGGTCGCCCCGGCCTTGGTCATGCGCGTCATCGCGGATTCGTGCGCGCCCACGCTCCGCCCGGCGATCGCGTCGCTGACGAAGGCGACGTCGTATCCGTCGTCGAGTGCGTGCACGGCGGGAAACGCCACGCAGATTTCGCTGTAAAGACCGCCGACCGCCAGCTTCCGCCGTCCGGTCGCTTCCACGGCCTGTCGAAACGTGTCGTCCTCCCAGGAGTCCATCGTGCTGCGGTCGACGGCTTCGATTCCCGGCAGGTCTTCCAGGAGTGCCGGAATGGTCGGGTCGTTGATGCCGGCGGCGACGCCGACCTCGGTGAGCACGACCGGAACCTCGAGTGCCGTGGCCGCTCGGGCGAGCAGCCGGGCGTTGAGCTCTACGACGCGCGGGTCTGGCCCGTCGAGCCCGTCGAACGTCTGCGGCTGGTAGTCGATCAGCAGCAGCGCCACGTCGTCGTGGCGCCACAGCGGCGAACCCGACTTGCCGCCTTGGTCCGCCGACGCCGCGCGGGGCACGGCCAACCCGGCCGCCGCGACCGCCGTGCCCGCCAGGAAAGCGCGGCGGCCGGGGCGTTGTTTGAGGAAACCTGAACCGGACATGGAGTCAAACCTTTCGGGTGGTTGGGGGGTTGGCTGCCTCAGGCGCAGGGCGCGGCGGAGACGGCTTGCTCGATAATTAGTTGCTGCGGGGATAGTTGACGTGACAACTAAAAAGCTAGCATGGGGATTTTCCTCGCGTCAACCAAATGGATAAGATCGCCGCATGGACGCCGGCCCGTATGACGACCCGCGACTCACGGCGGTAGGCCTGTTCGTCGAGGTCTACGCCGGACTGACGAGCCGTCTGGACGTCGCGCACGCCGCCAAAGGGTTGTCGGGCAACGACTTCGACGTTCTGATAAGGCTGGCTCGATCCCCCGGACGCCGTCTCCGCATGACCGACCTGTCGTCGCAGACGATGCTGTCCACCAGCGGCGTCACCCGCGTCGTCGACCGGCTCGAACGCCTCGGCTGCGTCTGCCGTCGCCCCGATCCCGGCGACCGACGCAGTCTGTTGGCAGAACTCACCGACGCCGGCGGCGAACTGCTCGACGCGCACATCCCCGAACTGGTCAAGGTTGTCGACGACGCGTACACCAGCGTGCTGAGCCCCAAACAGCTCGACAATCTGATCGACGCCCTGCGAACGTTGAGAGCCGCACTCCACCCGCATGCCGACGCGGACACCAGGCAAGACGCGACGCAAACCTGAAACGCGTTTCCCTGCGCACAGCCGTCGTGATCGCGGCCAGCCGCGTTCGCCGGCGCTTCCGCAGGGGTTGTCGATCTCGCGGTCTTCGTCCACGCGACGCCCTGGCGACAGTTCGGCCGGCGCCGAACGGTTCCCGGGCTACCGTCTCTCCCATGAAGATCAGCAGCGTGAGCGCCGTGAAGGCTGTTCTGACGGGAAGCTCGTTCGTCGTTCCGCCGCTTCCGCCGCTTACACCGAACTGCATGTCTTGGCTGCGTTCAGCGGCGCCGCGGTTCGCCAACGGACTAACCCATACCCGCCGCCGCAGGATCGTCGAGGAGATGCTCCAATCGCTGGACGTGCCGAGCCTGCGTAAGGCGGCCGAGAAACGGACCGGCGCGATTCTCGCTGCGGCAGGCGAACGGCCGATCGACGTCATGGCCGACATCGCCCGTTTCGTACCCGTGGAAGTGCTTGCCGACGCCTTGGACCTCACCGCGGTACAGGCGGCGGATGTCGTTGCCGCGGCAGCCGCCTATCCCCCGGCGTCCTCCGTCTCTCCTTGCGCCGTTTCGGCGGTCGAACGCTTGGTCAAGGCGTGCGGCGGATCCCGAGACGAGCCGACGGCCGCTCGGATCGGGATCCTCGTGCAAGCCGCCGACGCGACCGCCGGTCTCATCGGGACGACCGCGGTCAGGTGGCTGCGCACCACGTCCCGGACCCTAGTCGAGGACGCCCTCGCCGACACGCAGCGGCACGACCCGCCGGTACGGATCACCAAACGTCTCGCCATTTCCAACTGTGCAGCGGTCGGCGTCACGTCTCGTGCCGGCGACCAGCTGCTCGAGGTCGATCTGGCCGCCGCGAGCGGCGCTGATCCCAGTCTGGCGTTCGGGTACGGACCGCATGCTTGCCCCGGTCGCGAACTCGCGTCGACCATCGCCGCCGGCGTCGTCGAGCAACTTCGCCGTCACCGGCTTGCTGAACCGGATATCGCCTACCTGCCCTCGCCCAATCTCCGTGTCCCGGAAGCCGTATGGGTGATCCGATGACCTCCTGCGCAGAGGATTTCCACGCACTGCATTACACGGCAAAACCGCTCATGCTGCCCAACGCATGGGACTACGCCTCTGCCGCGCTGCTCGCCGACGCGGGCTTTCCCGCCATCGGCACTACCAGCCTCGGCGTCGCCGCAGCGGCCGGGCTGCCTGACGGCCACGGTGCAACCCGCGACGAAACACTCGCCCTCGCTCAACGCCTCCGCGGCCTTTCTGTCCTGATCACCGTAGACGTCGAAGCCGGCTTCAGCGACAACCCCGACCACGTCGCCGACTACATCGCCAGACTCGCCGCACTCGGCGTCGTCGGGGTCAACGTCGAAGACGGGCGACCCGACGGCGCTCTCCGCAGCCCGGCCCTGCACGCCGCGATCATCCACCGGATCAAGGCCCGCACTCCGCATGTGTTCGTCAACGCCCGCACCGACACCTACTGGGCGCCGGCGTCCCCGCCGCCGCTGACCGAAACCCTGCGGCGCTGCCATCGCTACATAGAGGCGGGAGCCGACGGCATCTTCGTTCCGGGTCTCACCGACCCCGACTCCATCGCCCAGCTCACCGCCGCCGCACCGGCGCCGGTGAACATTCTCGCCGTCCCCAACGGACCAACCGTCACTGCACTAGCTGCTCTCGGCGTCCGCCGCATCAGCACCGGATCGCTGCTATACCGTGCTGCGCTCACCGCAGCGCTCAAGATCGCCGATCAAGTCGACAGGAGCGCAACCGTCACGGCAAACGCCGTCAGCTATCGCGCCGTCGCTCACTCTTGCGGCGGCGGGTCGGCCGCGTCCACGGCAACCCCGACAAGCTCGGGATCCAAGTCGACGTAGACCTTCCGACCAGCCGACACTCCTCTTTCGGCGACGGCCGACCCGATGAGCGCCAGTACTGCGGCATGGTGTCGTTGTGCTCGCTTCTCGAAGCACTCGGATTCGCTCTTGGCCCGCTGAACGACGCCGCCGGCCGCGGGCTCGCTCATGCTCAAGTCCCGTCGGCCGGTTCACCAAGTCGCCGGAAGGCGGTGCATTCCGTAGATCATGGATTCATCCTTGAAGGACAGTTCGTCGTGGTCGACGATCTTGAGATCGGGTATGCGTTCGAAGAGCGTGCGGTAGACGATCTCCAGTTCCAGGCGGGCCAGGTTCTGACCAAGGCACTGGTGGACGCCGTATCCAAAGGCGACGTGGTTCCTGGCGCCGCGATCGACGTCCAGAGTGTCGGGGTCGGCGAACGCCTCCGGGTCGCGGTCGGCGGCGGCGGTCAACAGCAAGACGCCGTCGCCTGCGGCTATCGTGACGCCGCCGATCTCGATGTCTTTGAGCGCGACCCTGTGGGGCACGAAGTCGGCGATGGTGAAGTAGCGCAGCAGTTCCTCGACCGCCTGCGGCCACAACGAAGCGTCATCGCGCAGCCGGTCGAGCTGCCCGGGGTTGTCCAAAAGCGCAGTGATTCCCAGCGAGATCATGTTGGCGGTCGTTTCGTGCCCGGCGACCAGCAGCAGCCTGGCCAGGTCGGTGGTCTCCTGATGGTCGTAGACTCCGGCCGCCCGGTTCTTGACGATCAGCCTGCCCAACAGGTCGTCGCCCGGGTCAGACTCGGCCCGCGAGACCAGAACGTCGAGGAAGTCGTTGAGATCGTGGACGGCCGCGATTCGCGACGCGGCGCTCAACGTCAGATCCAGCGTCGCCTGCGACCGTTCCTGGAAAAAATTGTGATCCTCATAGGGCACGCCTAGCAGTTCGCAGACGACCAGAGACGGCACCGGCAGCGCCAACGCCGCGACCAGGTCGGCCGGACGTTCCCCGGCCAGCAACGCGTCGACGTGCGCGTCGACGATCCGCTGGATCGCCGGCCGCAACGCCTGGATCCGTCGGACAGTGAACTCCGTGATGACCGAGCGCCGGATCGCGGTGTGCTCGGGAGCGTCCAGTCCCAAAATCGACGGGACCAAAACCTGTCGCAGTTCGTCGCTGAGCTCCATCACCGCGGGAAAACCGGGGTGCTCTCGGCGGCTCGACAGCCGGGAATCGGCGAACAGCTGCCGAACATAGGCGTGCGAGGCCACTGCCCAGGCGGTCTTCCCCGTCGGCAGAGATACTTTGCCGATTGGCTGCTCGGCACGCAGCCGGGCGTACTCGTCCGGCGGATCAAAGGGACGGCTGCGCGTCATCGGGAAAGCGGGAAGCGATGCGGAATCGACCTCAGGCACAATAATGCTCCAATCACGACATATGGTCTGGCGGGAATTCGCGTTCAACCTATGTCGCGGGTTCGGGTTCGCCACGCGAAATTCTTGGCGCCGGCTTTGCCCGTGGGTCTCGGGCGAGGCTGCCCGGCGAAACAGGCCGAGAGCGTCACGTCGGCAGTCCAACGCCTCCGCGGGGTCGCCCGCGGACCCGAGCGATTTGCCGAGATCGCGAAGCCCGCGCGCTTCCCACAGCGGCGCCGGAAGGGCGCGCGCCGGCACCGCCGACGTCTCCGGCGTCGGCGAACAGCTCGGGATACCCGTCGAGATGGGCCGGCGCCGCATCGGCTCGGCCCTGCGAGACGTGCACGGCGGCCAGATTCAGCTCGGCATGTCCGGCCTCCAGGGACGGTCGAGCCGGACGGCGAAGCCCGTCTGCCGGGTTTGAAAGGCCCTGGGGCGGCGGCTGTCTTGCCGGGGACGCCCGCCGCCCCAGGGGGTCAGGGCATTCGCGAGGCTGTGAGGGCGACGCGAAGCAGCTGGATGCCGTGCGGCTTGGTCGGATCGATTCCGGTGAGCTCGCGTACGCGTTGGAGCCGGTAGGTCAACGTGCGGCGATGTATATGCGGCGACCGAGCGGTGGCCCCGCGGTCGAGCTGGTGGGCGTAAAGAGCCTCAAGGGTCGGGCGCAATTCGGCGCCGGCGCTCAGCGGCGCCGGCAACTGGCCGAGCCGGTCGCGCAGTTTGGGCTGGTGCGCCACGGCCAGTTCGACCAAGAGCTCCTCGACGCGGTAGGGCTCAACGCGCGAGTCGGGCATGACCGCCGCGACCGCCAGTGCTTGGACCGCTTCCTGGTATGCCTCGGGAATCGCGTTGACGGTGGCCGCGACCGCATATGTCGAGACCAGCCGTCGGCCCACGGCCCTATACAGCGTTGCCGCCAACCGGGTCGCCGTCTGGGCGGCTTCGAGAGTCCGGGAACGCTCACAAGCGACGGAAGAGGTGAACTCGGCGAGTTCAGCGTGGTTACGCGACTCTGCGGCGCCGAGCAATTCCCGAGTACCGGCCATATGCGACAGTCGAAATCCAGCACGGAGGTCATTGAGGGGAAAGAATTCCCGGCCCCGCCGACGCCCGACCTCTCGGAAAAATTCGAGGTCGGCTTCGGCGACCGGTTCGTCGGCCGCTGCGGCCGACATGACACGTGTCATGGCTTGGTGCAGAAGGTCGACCAACGCGCATCTGTGTTCTTTTTCCCAGCCCGCATACCCTGGAACACGGACCATCCCGTCGAACATGGCCGCGACAATGGCAGACTGCCGCCGTTTCAACTGCGAATAGACGTTGGTCACCTGCGCTTCCTTTTCAGAATTGCCGCGAACAGCTCAAGTAGCGCAGCTTATCCAGTGCCGGTCGTGGCGTTCTTTGTCACGACTTTGCGCAGTTTTCTTAACCAACAATTTTCACATTCAGGGCGAAGTGCACCCGAAAACTTCTCGCTTAGGCAGTGGCCGCAGCCCCAGACAGTCCTTATGGTTGCGCAGCACAAAAAGTCCCGAGATGGAACAGCAACGAGAGTCCATTCCCGCCCGAAGGTGTTCACGTCATCAACGTTTCGATGAAATCGCGCACGAAAACGCGCGCAACCGTCGGCCCGGAGGTCGACGGGGGCTCCGGTCTCCGGCATCCGCTCTGGACAGGCGATGCCCGCTCGCCGGTTCGACGTGCTTTGAGGCTTGCTCGGAGTCAACGACGCCGTCCGCCGGGGAATCGACCGCACAAGCTGCTGCTCCCTCGTTTCTTCGTTTCACCCATCTACAAGAGAGCAAACAAGCACATCATGGCTTACCAATCTCAATCCCAGTCTCGCCCAGAAGTCGGCTACCGCGGAAATCGGCGCCAGGCCGGCGCGGACCAGTCAGAACGCCTGTGGCCCGGCGAACCGCCTGCTCAGATCTGGACCGCCGCGATATCCCTGTGGGGCATGGTCGGCGCCATCTTCGCCGGTGTCGTCGTCGAGGTCGTCGCCGCTTCGGCCATCGTGGCGACGCTTGAGGAAGAGGCGGGGATCCTCATCGGTGTCGGCCTGGCCGACTTCATGTCGCAAAGTGTCTATTTCAACCTGCTGGCGGCCGTCGCCGTCGCCGTCGCGGCGTTCAGGCTGAAGAAAGGTTCCAATGCGACTCGCGTCGCGTCGACGATCTTCTCCGGGATGTCGCTGCTGAGCGGGCTAATCGGACTGATCCTGCTGTTCGTCGGCGTCAACGCCGAGATCGCCGAGCTGGAGGAATTGACCGGCGCCGCTGTCGTACCCGGCTGGTACCTGCCGGCAGCCGCGCTGTTCGCCCTCGCTCAAGCCGGACTGGCAGTGCTGGTGATCGTAAAGCTCACGAACCCGCAGGTCAGCGCGTGGTTTGCCGCAAAGAAGGTCGCACGCCACGCGGCCCGCTGAACCGCTTTTCCATCCGGTCCCGGCCAGGCGATCTTTGAAGAGAACTGCCTGGTCGGGATTTGTCTGGTGAAGATGAAGCGGGCGCCCCGAGGCGCCAGCGGTTTGGCGGGGCTTCCGGGGTGGTAGCTGGGACAGGATCTGGACCTGCGACCTTCGGCTTATGAGCCGGACGGACAGAACCCCACCCGTCCCGTTGCATCCCACCACATCCCGCCTGACCTGCTGTGACGATTCTGTGCGCTCATGTTCATCCAGGAACTGGAGGCCGAGAACCGCCGCGTGCCACGCGCCGATGCTGAGCGACGCGATCGTGGAGCCGCATCGTGAACACTGCGGGCGGCTGGGGATCGTGCGCACCGCCGCCGAGCTGCGTCGTGGCGGGCACAGGCATTCTCCCAAGCGGGTGCGGCACCTGGCGCGTGCTGCCGGGCTGGAGCGCGTGCACCCTACGGCACGCGCCAAGACCACCGTGCCCGGCGACAACTGCGACGGCGGCCTGGCCGACGTCGACGACAAACTCGCACACACCGACACCGCCCGCAGCGAAGCGCGGCAAAAATAACGAAATCCCCCTGGCCGTCCGGAAGAAGGCAGGGGGGTCCCAGGGATTTCGTGGACCTAATTGACGCTTATCCGAACATGTATCCGCAGCTCACAGCCCTGACAAACCGATAACCCCGATAGCCACGTCACCAGACGGCCCTGGTCCCTCTCAGTCCGCCGCTGCTCCCCCATCACGCCAACCCCGCAAACTCTGGTCCCTAACCCGACGCCTCGGCCCAGCCGTCATGTACCAAATCGTCGAAGAATACTCAGCCGGGGCCCGCCAAAAAGACCTCGCCGACAAATACGACATTGGCGTGATGAGCGTCAAACGCATCCTCAAGTCGGCCGGGGCACGCCGGCATCCCAAGGCCGCCGCCCGTCAGAGCGGCACCAACTTGTGAGACACCGTCCGCGGAATACCTCCACGGATGTGGAGAGCGAGATCCGGCGGTGCGGTCCTCGCAGCATGCGGACGGAGCACCCCCACGCACGTGGAGGTGCTCCGGACGATCGCAGTGTCTGCTGTCCGACCCAAGGAGCCGCTGCCATGGCGCGCAGTAACGTGCCGTCATTTCGGCTTTGTGCGGCTGTGCGGCCGGGTCAAGAGTGAGCGAAGTACGCCTCTTGGGTCTCGAGAATGTCGGTGACGTGCCAGGCTCCGCCGTCTATATATTCGGCGGGCACGGACACGCAGACGTTCCCGATCGCCTCGTGGTCGGGGGCGACGTCGAAATCGTCGCTGATCGGGTCGGGGATGACGCCGCAGGTGCTGTCGTCTGCGATTTCCGAGTGCAAGGTCCCGTCCGATCCTTGGAAGCCGAACTGCAAGTCGGCCCACATGGCGGCGTTCGCGTCGCCGATGTTGGTCGCGGTGACGCCGACCATCACAAATTGACGACCGGCTTGCGGCTCCGGGTTGAACTCGTTTTCGCTCATGACGGCGTCAGTGGCGTCGAGGACGGTTTCGTCGAAGACCACATCCCAGTCGCCTATGACGACCGTCGTGCCGACCGGGTACGGGTCCTCGGCGGTGCCGGCCGATGTGGAGGAGTCCTCCGCGTCGTCGCGGCCCGCGGTCGTGCCGCCGGCCTTGGCGTCGTCGTCTGACGTGACGGGGTCTTCCTCCGCCCAGCAGCCGGTCAAGACGGCGACGGCCAGCATGCTCACGGCGGTGGCTTTTATCTTCACAGCAGGTGTTTCCTGTCGGATTGAATCGGATACGCGGATCGCCCGGCGAGTGCGTAAACGGCCGCATCTCAAAAACGCGGCGCCAGTCAGGGCTGACTGGCGCCGCGCTGCCGGAACGGAGGGGAAACCTCTGCTGGGAGTCACGGCCGGCATCGATTGGACTGGGCGACGCCAAAGCCCCGGGGAAGGACAGGAATCCGTTCCCGGCGTGCTGATCTCCCCTCCGCCAACCGACCATAAAAGGCTCTGACTACTCCAACCATTGTTCGTCGGCGCAAATGTCGAGTTGTTTTTTGCTCTGGTGGACAATTGTCGGGCCCGTCTTCCGCAAGCGCGAGGAGAAAATCGCCTCGGCAACTATACGGAAGCGAGCATCTTGCGCGACCAGTTGACGGATGGACAACCCGGGACTTGAGCCGCCACGACGATCCAACGGGGCGGAATTCTTCGGGGCGCCCCCTCTTGGCCATCCCCCTTTCGTTCAACCCAGGGGCGTACTGGCCGTCTGCGCCAGGTCGTTCCAGGTTGGTCATCGGGACGCGCGGCAGGTCTCGATCAGAGTGGTCACCTCGGCGGTTTCGGGAGCAGCGGCCTTGCGAAACAGATCGAGGGAGCTGTGCCAGCGCTCCAGCGCGGCCGCGACGTCGCCGGCGGCCGCGAGCGACTTGCCGAGATCACGAAGCCCTCGTGCCTCCCACAGCAACACCGAAAGCGCGCGCGCCAAGGTCACCGTTCGTTTGAGCAGCACGATCGACTCAAGGTAGCGTCCCTCTTCGCGGTCGAGGTTGCCTAGACTCATCAGGGCCAATACCTGTCCGCGTTCGTCGTCGAATTCGTCGAAGATCGCCAGAGCGTGCCCGAGCAGTTCGCGGGCCTCCGACTGCCGTTCTGTGACGCGGTATAGCTCGCCGAGGCTTTGCGCCATATAGGCTTCGCTGCGGACGTCGCCCAAATCGGTCATGATCTGCCGAGCTGCGGTGAAGCAAGGTTCTGCGGCGTCGAGTCGACCCTGCATCCGACGAATTTCGCCGAGGCTGCGCAACGCCATGGACTCGCCGCGGATGTTGCCCAACTCTCGCAGAATCGTCACGCTGGCGTCGAGCGCCTCGGCACCCGCCTCGAGCCGCCCCGACATTGCCAGCGAGCTGCCGACTCGGCGAAGCTGCTCGGCTTCCATCCAACGGTCGCCGAGTTGGCGAAACAGCCGCAGGGCCGCATGGTCGCACTGTTGAGCCTCGGACAGTCGACCCTGGAAGCGACGTACGACGCCGATGTGGGAGCGGGCGAAGGCCTCGCCTCGAACGTCGCCGGCCTTGGCGAACAGGTCCGGATACCCGTCAAGATGGGTTAGCGCGTTTTCGACGCGACCCTGCGACATAAGCGCATTGGCCAGGTCTAGCTCGACGTGACCGGCCTCAAGCGACTGGCCAAGCTCGCGCAGTGCGGTCGTCGCCTGTTTGTGGCAGGTCACGGCCTCGGAAAGCCTGCCTTGGTAAAGCAGCAGTTCTCCAGAGGCGTGATGCATGAGAGCTTCGGCGTACAGGTCTTCTGAGCGGTGCGCGGCCTCTAGTCCCAAATCGACTGCCTGCCGCCAGTCGTCCCAATGGAATCGCAAGTCGAAATAGCCGTGGAGAGCGTGCGCCAGGGTCCACACCTGCTTCCAAGCTCCGACTGCGTGGGCTCGGGCTGTCGCGTCGTTGATCCCGAGACGTTCGGCGTCGAACCAGGCGAGCGGGTCGGTTGCGGCGAGAGCGCGGGTCTTGGCTGCGATGAACTCGGTTCCCTCGGCATCGTCTGCGGTCAGCGTCGGATGAAGGCGTCCGGGTTGAAGGGAGGCGTCGGCGTGGCGGGCAAGATCGCGGTAGGCGTTGAAGGCTCGTTTCATCGCCGCATCGCGCTCGATTTGGGGATGGGCGCGTGCGAGTTGTTCGACGGCGAAGACCCGCACTAGATCGTGGAACTGGTAACGCAGCTGTCCGGCCGTGTCGCGACCGCTGACTTGGAGCAACTGGAGGTCGACGAGCTGTTCCAACACGGCCTCGGCGTCGGTTTGAACTGTGGCGGCCAGCACCGCGACCAGCCAGGCCGGGAAGTCCGCGACGGTCAACAGACCCAGCAGTCGAAACAGGCGCTGTTGCCGGCCGTCGCAGGCCCGGTAGCTCAATTCGATGCTGGCTCGCACGTCAAGGTCGCCGGCGCGCAACTGGCTGAGTCGGCTGCGTTCGTCGGCGAGCGTCTCGGCGAGGTCGGACATCGACCAGTGGGGCTTGCTGGCGAGTTTGCCGCCGGCGACTCGCACCGCCAACGGCAGCATGCCGCACAGCTGCGCGATACGGGCGGCGGCGTGGAGCTCACGAGACACCCGATCGCCGCCGGCCAGCCGCTCAAGCAATGTGGTGGCTTCTGCTGGTGTGAAGGTCGCCAAGTCGACGCCCACGGCGCCTTCGAGTCCAGGCAGGCGGCGACGGGACGTGATGATCACGGCGCAGCCGGGATCGCTGGGCAGCAGCGCCCTGACCTGGGCCTCGTCGGCGGCGTCGTCGAGCACCGTCAGCACCCGACGCCCAGTTAGCCGCGCCCGGAACATCTCAGCCCGTTCGTCTGCGGAAGCTGGCAACGCGTCGCCTTCGATTCCCAACGCCCGCAGGAATCGGGCAAGCACTTCGGTGCTGGACGCCGAAGCTTCGTGGGCCCCTCGCAAGTTCACATACAACTGCCCGTCGGGGTATGTCGCGCGCAGTTTGTGAGCCGCGTGGACCGCCAGCGAGGTCTTGCCCGCGCCGGCCCTGCCGCTGATCGCCACGATCGGGATCGCTGTGCGGGCCGCACCGGTGAGGGCGTGTTCCACTTGAGCGAGGGCGTCGTCGCGGCCGACGAAGTCGGCGATGTCCGCCGGCAGCTGGTTGACCGCGGTTCGCGACTGCCGTGACGTGACGAACACGGTCTCGTCGCGGTCGGTCGCGGGCGATGCTCCTTCAAGGATGACGCGGTGCAGGCGGCGGGCGTCGGCGCCGGGTTCGACCCCGAGTTCGTCGATCGTCGTCTGGCGCAGCCGCCGGTATGCCGCGAGGGCGTCGGCTTGCCTGCCGGAGCGATACAACGCGAGCATCAGCTGGCGCCAGAACTCCTCACGCAGCGGATGAACGGCGGTGAGCGTGCGCAGTTCGGCGACCAGTTCACCGTGCCGCTCCAGCTGTAGATCGGCCTCGACGCGCTGTTCCAGCACCATCAGGCGCGACTCCTCCAGGGCCGCGGCGTACAGATGCAGGACGCCACCGACGGGGACGTCGGACAATGCCCGGCCGCGCCACAGACCCAGAGCTTCGCGGAGCCGATCTCCGGCGAGTTGAGGGTCTTGGGTCAGGACCTTTCGCCCTTCGGCGACAAGCTGTTCGAAGCGCCATACGTCCAGGCAACCTGACGCGACGTGCAGCGTGTAACCGGCCGCAGAGGTGCGCAGCGCCTGGCCGGGGTCACGCGGGCTGAGCCCCGGGGACAGCAGCCTGCGCAGGTCGCGAATGAACACTTGCAAGCTGTTCTTGGCCGTGGGGGGAAGATCGTCTCCCCACAGTTCCTCGCACAGTTCGTCGGCAGAGACCGCGGAGCCGGCGCGAGACAGCAACATCGCAAGCACAGTCTTGAGGCGGGAGGCGTTGGGAGCCTGACGGCGTTCTTCCCGGACGACCTCCAAGGGGCCGAGCAGCCCGTACCTCAAAGGGTCGTTCATTCGGCAACGGTACCGTCTCCCAGGACGCGAACGGACCGTGCGTGTTCACGAGGCTACTGTTGGCGGCAAAGCTCTACAGGCTGCAGGACGTCGGCCAGCCCCTCCGCACCGAGGCGTCGCGCCGGTGCGACAGTCGTGCCGCGGTTGGCTCCGGAGGGCTCCGCGGCGGAGCGTTCCCGGGCAAACAGCCGCACGAGTTCCTGGATTCGATAGCGGTCGGGGCCGTGGCAGTCGACGAGTCCGCTGTCGGCCAGTCGCTCTAGAGCCCACTCGGCGTGCCAGACGTCGCCGTCGCACAACGTCGCGGCAGCCTCAACGGTCAGGCTTGCCGAGTCGAGTTGACCCAACAGTTCGAACATCCGCGCCGCGCTGGGATGGAGTGTTCTGTAGCGGTCCAGGAAGCGGTCGCGCAAGCTTAGGCCGTCGACGGCGAACGCGTCGAGGCGGTCGTCGCCGCGTTCCTCCAGCCGAGAGGTCAAGACGTCCAGACTCCACGACGGTCGGATCTTGAGCCGCGAGGCGGCGATAGTCAAGGCCAGCGGATGGTCGTCGCACAGCCGGGCCAGCTTTGCGACAGACGATCCCTCCGGCGTACGAGCCGCACCCAGCAGTCGAGTCAGCAGCGCGGCCGACTCGGTTGAATCGAAGCAACCCAGTCTCAGATGGTCGGCGTCGGGAAGAGCGGCCAGGCTGCGGCTTCCGGTGACGACGACGGCGCTGCCGGCGTCGGCGGGCAGCAGCGGCTGGACCTGCTGCAGACTTTCGGCGTTGTCGAGAACGATGAGCAGCCGGCGTCCGGCGGCCGCGGTGCGAAATCGCGAGGCCAGTTCATCGCGGTCGGCTCGTCCGTCGAATTTCGGGACGCCCAGCGAGCGTAGAAACCTGGCTAGCACCTTCTCGGGACTCGAGGGCCGACTGTCGGGAGCAGAACGCAGATCGGCGTAGAGCTGCCCGTCGGGAAAGTCGCCCGCTGCCTGGCGGGCGACGTGTATAGCCAGCGCGGACGTGCCGACGCCGACAGCGCCGGTGACAACGACGGGACCGCCGAGTTGACCGGTCCGGGCCTTGAGGAGGGCGCACAGCCGCGTCGACTCGGCGGCGCGGCCGACGAACGCGGCCTGGCTGTAGGGCAGTTCTGCCGGCGATCGCCGGCTAGCCGACCAGGTGCGGATCGACGGAGTCGGGGCATCCAGTCGAGGCTCATGGTTGAGGATGGCTCGCTCCAGCCGTACCAGTTCCGGGCCTGGCTCTAGGCCGAGCTCGTCGACGGCTCGCTGTCTGCCGTGGCGATAAACGCGCAGCGCGTCAGCTTGGCGACCACACCGGTACAGCGCCAGCATCAGCCTGGCTCGCAGTGCCTCGCGAAACGGATGCTCGCCGACCAGAGCGGTCAGTTCGGGGACAAGCTCCTCGTGTCGGCCGAGATTGAGGCCGGCTTCGCACCGTCGTTCCGCGGCGGTCAATCGCAGTTCCGTGAGGCGGTCGGCCTCGTCCCGCAGTTCGGGGACGTCGGTCAGGCCCTCATATGCCCGACCGCGCCAGAGACGCTCGGCCTGGTCGAACTGCGTGCCGGCGCCAAACCAGTCGCCGTCGGCGGCTGCCCGCATTCCGGCATCGTGATGCGCTTCGAAGTCGCCGACGTCACACTCTTCGGGGTCGACTCGCAGCACGTATCCGCCGTCGCGCCGAGACAGCCGTGTCGGGTCGTCGAGAATCCGGCGCAGCTGGTGCACATGCCAGTGCAGGTTGCCGCGGCCAGAGTCGGGGCCGTGACCGTTCCACATGGTTCGAAGCAGCGTGTCGGGGGCGACCGCACGGCCGGCGTGGCACAGCAGCATCGCCGTCAGCGCTCGACGCTTGACCGACGACAATTCGGCGAAGCCAGAGCCGGACCGAATTCGCAGTGGTCCCAGCGCTTCGAACCTCATCGAACGGACCTTCTTCCGATACGGGGTCACAACACGCTGCGCCAATATCGTCGGCGGCGCTTAGCCCGCGCTGAGTCGACAGTGAGCAACGAGGCTCAGTACGTGACTCCTGCCCCACTGGCCGCGCTCCATCTCGCAGGCGCCTTCGTCTGGTCGGCGTGGCAATCTAAGCGAAATGGCGTGGGTTTCGCGTCGGATGCGCTGTCAGACCACGCCGCTACATCGGGCGCATGAGCGTGTCCGTCTATTGCCGCCGGCAGCGCGGGTACGAGATCGTGCACCCGTTGACCACCGAACCCTGGGACTTACGCCGGTCCTTCGTGCGGGCTCCCGACGGCGACGTCTTCAACATCGACGACTTCAAGCAATCCGTCTCGGCGCGTAACTTGGAGGGGTTCAGTCTTGAATCGTTGGAAGTTTTCCCGATTGAGCAATGACTTCGACAGGTCCATGCTCACTTTTCCAATACTTCGACACGAAGATTATCCATACAATGGACTGACGTTTGAATCTCCCAAAAGCAAGGCAGTACGTCCTGCGTGTTTTCTGAAGAAACCCGGAGCATTCGTGATTGACATACGGGGTCTCGACAGGAATGACAGCGATCAAGTCGCCGACTTGATCACCCAGTGGGCTGTCGTCGCCGAGTTCGACCACCCGGGAGTTATGCCCGTGTGTCTGGCGCAATCCGCGATCTTGATCCGCCAAGACAGTCCGAATGTCGACAGGCGCTACCTCCTTGCCTGGCACGGCGCCCGAATTACGGGTTCCGCGGTGGTGGAGCTGCACCGTCTAGACAACCGGCATCTTGCCCAGATCGCGGTTCGAGTGCAGCCGCAGCATCGCCGCCGCGGGATTGGCCGCGCATTGACCGAAGCCGCGCTCGATATGGCCCGCCAAGCAAACAGGACCCTGGCGGTTGGAAGCGCATTTGCTCCCGTCGACGGAGGCCTGCAATGGACTGACACCGGACCCGCGTTCGCCGAGAAGCTCGGTTTCTCCCGTGCGCTGCGCTACGTCATCCCCAGGCTCGACCTACACGCGGTCGACAAAGCAGCCTGCCGAGTGATGCTTGACAGCATCAGGCGCAAGACTCGCGACTACGAGATCTTGCATTGGACCGGAGCAACACCTGACGACCTCGTCTCGGACGTCGCCGGCTTGAAGTCGCAAGTCATCGCTGAAGTGCCCACCGGCGATCTCGACCTGGAGACCGCCGAAATCGACACCGCTCGGCTGCGCGTCCAGGAGGCGCTCAGCGCTCAGCGTGGAGAACGCCGTTTGACCGCGGCCGTCCTTCACATCCCAACCGGGAGAATCGTCGGCTACACCCGTCTGTCGACCAATCCCACTACACCGAAGCACGCCGGCGTGACGATGACACTCGTCGAACCGGGGCACCGTGGGCGCGGGCTGGGAACCGCCCTGAAGATCGAGATCCAGCTTCGAGCCGCGCGCCAGTTCCCTCTCCTGCGGCATATAGAAACGTCCAACGCCGACGACAACGCCCACATGATCGCCGTCAACGACAAGCTCGGCTTCACACCCGTCGGACTGTCAGACGCCTATCAACGGCATATGGCTGTCGAGACCGCGGCGGGAAGTCAGACGTCAAGCCGGCAGGAGGGGCGTCTAAACGGGCGTCCGGCCGGTCGCGACGATTGACGACGCCCGTGCCGCAGAGCTTCCTTTTGTTCAATACGCCTGGTACTGGCCGCTGCTAGCCTGGCCCGGCAACCGCGCCGGATGTGTAGCGAGCGGCAGCACGCGAAAGAGGAGAAGTCATGTCAGAAGTGGTCGTGGTGGGTTCGGGGGCTGCGGGGTTGACAGCCGCCTTGGCGGCTCGGAACGGCGGGGCCGACGTGACGGTCGTGGAGGCCAGCCGTCGCTGGGGCGGGGCCACCGCGGTATCCGGCGGACAGGCATGGCTTCCGGCCAACCACAGGATGGGCGAGGCCGGAGTCGGCGACAGCCCTCAGGACGCCGCGACGTATATCCGACATTGCACCGCGGAACGGCCCGCAGACCTTGTGGACGCTTTTGTCGAGGCGGCGCCGGTTGCGGCGCGATTCGTCGAACAGCACTCCCCGACTCGATGGCCGAGGCGCCAGGCGGACGCGAACGCGGGCGCAACCTCGAAGTCGGCCCCGTCGAGCTCGGCGATTTGGGCGAGGCTTCCGATTTGTTCTGGCCCGCCGGGTTCCCGGCCGTGTTGACCAATGAGGAGGTCATGTCCGCCCGGCTTATGATCGGCGGCGCACCGCCTGCCGACCTCATCGCGCAGCGCATGGCGGCCGGGCAGGTCGCCATGGGTCAGGGACTTGTGGCGGGTCTGCTGCACGGTTGTCGCGACGCCGGGGTGCGGCTGTTGCGCGGATGCCAAGCCGAATCCCTGATCGTCGAAGCCTCGGGCCGGGTGAACGGCATTCGCGCCGCCGGTCACGACATGCCGGCGCGGCTGGGCGTGGTGCTGGCATGCGGGGGTTTCGATCAGGAGCCTCGGCTGCGCCGACAGCTTCTCGACGGGCCGTATCACCACCCGGTTGCCCCGCCGGTCGGCCGCGGCGCCGCGCTGCGCTTGGCGGGCGGCGCCGGAGCGGCGCTGTCGCATACCGGCGAAAGCTGGTCTTGGCCGGTGCGCCCGGCGTCAGGAGCCCCTTGGCCCGACGGCACACCACGCTTCGACCTGGTGGTCGCCGAACGGGTGCTGCCGCATTCGCTGTGGGTCGACACGCACGGTCGGCGCTTCGTCGACGAGTCGGCCCACAATTGCGCACTCGCATTCGCCCACGTCGATCCTGCCACTGGGCGGCCTCGCCACCTGCCCGCGTGGGCGATTGTCGATTCGCAATACCGCCGACGCTATCCGCTGGCCGGCGTCATGCCGACGCAGCCGACGCCTGAAGAGGTCGCCGAAGCCGACGACCTGAACAGCCTGGCCGCGCATATAGGCGTAGACGGCGGCACATTGGAGGAGACCGTGCGGCGATTCAACACTTACGCCGAAGCCGGCTGTGACCCTGACTTCGCGCGCGGCTACACCGCCTACGACCGCTACTGGGGCGACCCTGCCGCGCCTCACCCCAATCTGGGACCGCTGAGTCAGTCCCCGTACTTCGCCGTCCCCATCCTGCCGGGCCTGGTCGGCACTAAGGGCGGTCTAGACATCGACGCCGACGCCAATGTGCTGGACTGGAACGGCGAAACGATTCCCGGTTTGTACGCCGCAGGCAACGCCGCCGCCGCGACGATCGGGCCGGGGACCGTGTCCGCCGGCAGCACCGTCGGATCGGCGATCGCCTGGGGATTCACAGCCGGGACCGCGGCTGCGCGCAAAGGCTAAACCGCCGGGCCCGCCATCCCGGCCGGTCTGACAGATCTGACGCATGACGGTCATAGAGGAAGGGCGTTCGGCAGGGATCGCCGCGCAGCGTCCACTTGACTCCGACGAACTGAGCGATCAGCGGTGCTGATATTCCCTCAAACGGCGAAGTTCGCTCTCATTGGCGAAATGGTCTCGGATTTTCTCCCAAATGAGATGGAGACACAGCCGATATCGGCTCTTACGCTTCAATTCGCTTCGCACATCTGCTCAAACGAGACAGCGATCGAAGAACGGCTCGCCGGCAATCCCTTAAGGATCCCAATGGCCTCGGAGGCACGAACCCCGCTACGCGGTCGTCAGTACAAACGCGACCCCTACCCTCTATATAGCGAACTGCGTCGGGCCGGCTCGATACATCCAGTCACCTTCCCCAGCGGCGTCGACGCCTGGCTGGTGACCGGATACCGGGCCGCGCACGCCGCCCTCAACGACGACCGGCTCGGCAAGAACCACGACCGGGGCAATGCCGCTTGGCGGTCCCGCGCTTCGATCATGCCCGAGCCCCAGCACTCCGAGCTCCAGGTGCATCTGCTGCATCAGGACCCGCCGCGTCACACCGTCATGCGCCGGATGGTCGTCGACGCCTTCACACCGCGCCGGATCCAGGAGCTGACGCCGCGTTTCCAGGAAATCGCCGATTCGCTCATCGATTCGATGCCGCCGGCCGGAGGCGCCGACCTGGCGGCCTGCTTCGCCGCCCGGTTCCCGTTCCTGGTGCTCGCGGAGGTCATAGGGCTGCCGCCGCACTTGGCGCGGCGATTCCGCCGCGAATGGGGCAAGGTCGTACAACCCGTGGGTCCCGCCGACCCGGGACGAGCCGCCTACGAAGCCCTGCTGACAGGACTCCAGGGTTACATCGCCGAGGTCGTGGCCGACAAACGCCGAAACCCCGGCGAAGACCTGCTCAGTCGACTCGTCGCAGCCGGCGATTCGGGCGAGCTCACCGGCCCCGAACGCGACTCGATGATCTTCCAGCTGCTGGTAGCCGGTCAAGAACCGGTCACCAACCAGATCACCACCGCCTTGGCGGCACTGTTCCGCCACCCCAGGGAGCTGGCGCTGCTTCGCGCCGAACCCGAATTGCTGCCGCAGGCCGTCGAAGAACTGCTGCGTTACGACAGCGCCTTCGAGTTGACCACCTGGCGCTTCTTCGACGCCGACACAGATCTCCACGGCAGGACCGTTCCCGCCGGCGACTCTGTGATCATCTCGCTGTGCGCCGCCAACCGCGACCCTGAACAGTTCCACGATCCAGACACATTGGACTTTGATCGTTCGCCGAACCCGCACCTGGCCTTCGGCCACGGCATCCACTACTGCCCCGGCGCATCTCTGGCACGGGTCGAGCTGCGCATCGCCATCGGCAGTCTCCTGGCACGA
>JBOGDN010000335.1:0-2819 GCA_050742995.1 Stackebrandtia sp.
CCAGGCGTGAGGACCGGTGGGGCGGCGGCGGCCGGCGCCTGACCTGGAAGCAGCTGCGCGCACGCATGGTCGGCGACGACGCCGAGTCCTCGCGGCCTCGGCTGCGGCTGGTCCGCGACGACGAGACACCCCCCGCGCCGCCGCCGGCGGCGCCCGCGGACGGCGGTTACGCCGAATTGCACGCGCACTCCTATTTCTCGTTTCTGGACGGGGCTTCCAGCCCCGAAGAGCTGGTCGCCGAGGCGACGCGGTTGGGCCTCGCCGGACTGGCCATCACCGACCACAATGGTTTTTACGGTGCGGTGCGGTTCGCCGAAGCAGCGCGGCGCTCCGGTCTTGCCGCGGTATACGGCGCGGAGCTGTCGCTGGACGCGGTCGCGCCGCGCACCGGCGTCCCCGACCCCGAAGCCACGCACCTGCTGGTGCTCGCCCGAGGCGCGGAAGGGTACCGACGCCTGTCCGAAGTGATCGGACAGGCGCATCTGGACGGAGGGCGCAAAGGCCTGCCCGTCTACGATCTGGACGATCTCGCCGCGCGGCTGCGGGGGCACTCGGCGGTGCTGACCGGGTGTCGCAAGGGCGCGGTCAGGAAAGCCCTGACCTCAGGCGGCGCGCGGCAGGCGCGGCGCGAGCTGGACAGGCTCGTCGAGGCGTTCGGATCGAACGGCGTGGTCGCCGAGCTGTTCGACCACGGAGACCTGGTCGACGCCGAGCGCAATCAGACGCTGGTTCGTCTGGCCGACGACGCGGGCCTGCCCGTCGCGGCCACCAATGTGGTCCATTACGCTCGGCCCTCCGAGCACCGGTTGGCGCAGGTGGCCGCGGCGGTGCGCGCCGGCAAGCCGTTGGCCGAACTGGACGGTTGGCTGCACCCCTCCCCCTCGGCCCACCTCAGGAGCGCGGCGGAAATGCGGCGGCGCCTCGGAGGCTTCGGCGACGCGGTCGCGCACACGGTCCGTCTCGCCGAGGAGCTCGCGTTCGACTTCGACCTCGTCGCGCCGGCCCTGCCGGCCTTCGACGTCCCGTCCGAGCACGACGAGGACTCCTGGCTGCGTCACCTCGCGTGTGAAGGCGCGCGGCGGCGTTACGGCCCCCGGGCCGAACACCCGAAGGCATACGCGCGGCTGGAGCACGAGCTGGCGCTTGTGGAGGAGCTGAAGTTGGCCGGGTATTTCCTGACCGTGGCCGAGATCGTGAACTTCTGCGCCGACAACGACATCCTGGTGCAAGGTCGCGGCTCGGCGGCGTGCTCGGTGGTCTGCTACTCCCTGGGGATCACCGCCGTGGATCCGATCGACTTCAACCTCCTGTTCGAGCGGTTCCTGTCGCCGTTTCGCGACGGGTTTCCCGACATCGACCTCGACATCGAAGCCCGCCGCAGAGAAGAGGTCATCCAGCACGTCTACGAGAAGTACAACCGCACGCACGCCGCCCAAGTCGCCAACGTGATCTGCTACCGCAGGCGCTCGGCCGTCCGCGACGTCGCCGCCGCCCTGGGGTATTCCCCGGGGCAGGCGGACGCGTGGAACAAAGCCTCCGTCCGGGGCAGCCGGCGCCCGCCCGACCTGCCCGACGACGTCGCCGACTACGCCGTCCGGCTCTTCGACGCGCCGAGACACCTGGGAATCCACTCCGGCGGCATGGTCATCGCCGACCGTCCCGTCAGCCAGATCTGCCCCGTGGAGTGGGCGACGATGCCTGGACGCACTGTCCTGCAATGGGACAAGGACTCCGTCAACGACGCCGGACTAGTCAAAATAGACCTGCTGGCGATCGGGATGCTCACCGCGCTCAAAGAAGCCGCCGCCTTGACCAACAGTCATTACACGACCGGCGTCGACTTGGCCAAGTTGACGCCGAAGGACTCCGCCGTCTACCAAATGATCCACGAAGGCGACTCCATCGGACTGTTCCAGATCGAATCCAGAGCGCAGATCCAGCTGGCGCCGCGCCTGAACCCCGAGAACATCTACGATCTCGCCGTCCAAATCGCGCTGGTGCGGCCGGGACCGATTCAGGGCAACGCCGTCCACCCCTACATCCGCCGCAAGCGCGGCGAGGAACCCGTGTCGTATCCCCACAAGCTGATGCGACGCGCGCTGGCGCGCACCTACGGAGTCGGCCTGTTCCAGGAACAGATGATGGAGCTGGCACGTGACTGCGCCGGTTTCAGTCCCGCCCAGGCCGACGAGCTGCGCCAGGCCATGGCCGCCAAACGCTCCGCGGAGAGGATGCTGCGGCTCAAACACCTTCTCTACCAAGGCATGCGCGACAACGGCATCGTCGGGAAGCTGGCCGACGACGTCTACGCCATGATCGAAGCCTTCGCCGGTTACGGGTTCCCCGAATCCCACAGCCTGTCCTTCGCCTACCTCGCCTACGCGTCCGGCTGCCTGAAGCGCTATTACCCCGCCGCGTTCCTGGCCGGCATGATCCGGGCCCAGCCTTGCGGGTTCTACAGCGTCAACACCCTCATCGGCGACGCACGCCGCCACGGCGTGACGGTGCTGGGCGTCGACGTGAACAAAAGCGCCGCGACCACCGGCCTCGCCGGGTACGGCGCCCCCTCCCCCGCCGACGCGCCCTCGGCCGACTGGGGGCGAGGAGGCCCGGCCGTGCGGCTCGGCCTCGACCAAATCCGCGGCGTCAACGCCGAGGCGGCCGAACGCATCGCGGCCGCGGCCCCCTACGCCGGCGTCGACGACCTCGCCCGCCGTGCCGAACTCGCCAAAACTCCGCTGGAGCATCTCGCCGAAGCCGGCGCCTTGGCCGAGCTCGGCCTCACCCGACGCCAAGCCATGTGGGTCGCCGCTCCCGCC
>JBOGDN010000336.1:0-6296 GCA_050742995.1 Stackebrandtia sp.
CCACAGCATCCCGGCGCCAAGAGACAGCTCTCGGCGCGGGGCGACCCGCTGCTCAGCCACGGGCCCAGCCAGGCACGGCTTGACCGTCGAGCAAGGCGGCGAGCCGCGCGACGTCGTCGGCGAACCCAGGCTCCAGCTCCCGCCTGACGTCGTCGGGGGCGCGCGAGCCTTTGGAGTTGGCGCGGCGGATCCGCTCCCGCATCCCGAAGGGAACGACCGACTTCACCGTCGAGCGCAGCGCCTGGCTGCGGGTGGCGCCTTGGATGACACGCTGCAGCGTGCGGCTGCGCGGAGATCCGGAGACGTTGACCCGCGGCGCCTCCTGCGCGTTCAGCCTTTGCGGATCGAGGCCGAGGAACTCGCAGATACGCACCACCGTGGCCTGACTGTCGAAGGCAAAGTCCTCATAGAACCACACGCCTACCTGATCCCGTCCGAAAGCGTCGAAGAAGTGCGCGACGGATTCGGCGTAGCGACTCATTCCGCGGTAGTGGAACAGGTGCTGCCAGCCCGCTTCGACGCGCCGCGGCTCGTCGCGCAGTGCGGCGTGAAAGTCGTCGAGGGGTTCGAAGCCTCGCGCGCGCAGGTACTGGTAGCTGGAGAACGCGCGCTCCACGGGGTCGCGCAGGATGAGAACGATCCGCATGGACGGATTCACGTCGGAGATCGCCGAGACCGCCGACTTGTGGTGGTAGAGGGTGGAGACCGAGCCGTCGCCGAGCGCGACGTACTGGCCGTCCGCGGGGTAAAGCGCGAGATAGCTGTCGCGATCGGTGACGCAGACCCGGTTGATGGTGGCGTCGTCGTACGGTCCGGTGAATTCGACCTGCCGCCCCGCGAAGGCGAAATAGTGAGGTTCCTTCGGCTGGGTCACGAAGGCGTCGGGGTGTGCCCGAATCGCCTCGGCGATCGCCGTGGTCCCCGAGCGCGCGGCGCCGGCGATCACGAAGTTCGGAACGGTCACCTGGTTTGCCTTCCGGTGGGTCGCAGCTCCGCCGCGCGGGCTGTGACCTGCGCGTAGAAGGCGTCGAACCGCTCGACGAGAGCCGAAGGGGCGAAGATCCGCTCGGCCCTGATCCGCGCGTTCATGCCCTCGCAGGCCGTCAGCTCGGGGTCGTCCAGCCTCGCCTTGGCCTCACGCAGCAGCGCGTCGACGGCCTCTTGCGGCACGACGCAGCCCGCCGGCTCGCTCGAGCCGGCGCCGACCGCGTCGTGCGCGCCGCCGACGTCGGTGGTCACGACCGGGCGGCCGCAGGCCAGCGCCTCGCCGGTCGACAGGGAGTTGGCTTCGTACCGCGCCGCCACGACCACCAGATCGCAGGCCCACAGCCACGGCCGGACGTCGTTCCAGCCTCCGACCGCCCGCACCGTGCTTCTCAGCTCCGCGGGCAGACGCTCAAGCAACGGGCCGGGATCGCCCGGTCCCACCAGGACCAGCTCGGTGTTGGGCGCCGGAGACCGCGTCCAGGCGTCGAGCAGCAGCTCTTGCGCCTTCTGGCGGCACAGGCGACCTACGCACACCAGCAGCCGGGGCGCTCGCACCCCGAGCTCGGCGCGCCACTTCGCCCGGATCTCTTCGCCGACCGGGTGGAACCGGTCGACGTCGACCGGCGACCCGAGCGGCTCGGGATGCACCGGGATGCGCCAGGAAAGGCCCGCTTCGAGTTCGGAGCTGCTGCAGGCGACGATCGCGTCGCCGCGGCGCGCGGCCAGTCGCTCCCAACCGGCGATCACGCGCCGGATCCGCGGGTTGGCCGTGGCGTCGAACGCCCACGCGTGCGGCTGGTAGACCCGCGGCGGACCTGAGCCTTTCGTCAGCCGCATGCGGCCGAGCAGCCCGGGAAAGAACGAGTGCAGGTGCACCACGTCCGGTTGGATCCGCCGCACGGCTCGCCGCAGCTTCAGCGTCGCCGACAGCAGGCTGGTCGGTCGTTTGCGGCGCATCGACCACTCGTGGTCGTGCGCGCCCGAGAGGTCGAAGACGCCTTTCGGCGCGAGCAGGTGCACTTCGTGACCGCGCCGGATTTGCTCTCGACCTAGATCGGACACATAGGACACTACTCCGCCGTGGTCGACCTCGACCACGTGAAGGATTCGCATGCCAGATTCCGTCCGTCGACGATCAGTTGGCGCCGCGGCCGCTGAACACGACCGTGAACGTCTTGAACAGGATCTTGATGTTCAGCATGATCGAACGCTCGTTCACGTACTGGATGTCAAGCTCCACGGCTTCTTCCCACGGCAGGTCGGAACGTCCGTTGACCTGCCACATGCCGGTGAGGCCCTGATGGACTTCCAGCCTGCGCAGCTCGCGCGGGCTGTACAGGGCGACCTCCGCGGGCCGTTGCGGTCTCGGTCCTATGAAGGACATCTCTCCTTTGAAGACGTTGACGAGTTGTGGCAGCTCGTCGAGGGAGGACTTGCGCAGGAAGCTTCCCACGCGCGTGATTCGGGGGTCTTGCGGGACCTTGAACAGCGGTCGGTCGTGGGTGCCGTTTTGTTCGAGCAGCTGACGCAGTTGAGCGTCGGCGCCGCTGCGCATGGTCCTGAACTTCCATATCTCGAAGCGCTTCCCGCCCTTGCCGACCCGAGTCTGCTTGTAGATGGCAGGCCCGGGGCTGGTCGCCCGAACGGCGATGGCAACGGCGAAGAAGAGGGGCGACAAGGCCACGATCATCGCAAGCGCGACGAGGCGCTCGATGAAGCGCCAGACCTTGCTGTCCTTTCGAGTGTTGATCGTTGGGGGTGCTGTGGCCGTCGCGAGGACGGATCCGCAGCTCGGACAGGGTTGGGTCTCGAGCATGCCGGGGGGCCGAGACTCAAGGACTTCCTTCACTACAAACCTCCAGCTGGTGCCGGCAGCGGGGCTTGACTGCATTGGGTGTCGCGTGAGACAGGTTGAAACACGTACGGTCGTTGGTATCACCCCGGCAAGGCGCGATGCAAGGAAATATTTTCCGATGCCCATTCAGTGAATTAAACCTAATGATCTTTCAGTAGGCGGCGCGAGCCGCGGCGCGATCGCACGTTCCCGCAGCACACCACGGCACGCACGCACAGGCCGACCGCCCGGCGAAACGACGAACGGTCAAAGTTCCGCTTTCCGCCTTATGGGTGATTTAAAGATCGATACGGGAAAAATTCACCGGGTCCCCCTGAAGCTTCTCAGCCTGTGAGAAGGTTTACTAAAGCTCACTCAGCGTGACCGGCGACCGGATCGCGCCAGCTCAGCCCGCAAGAGCGTCTGCCAAAGCTCACTCAGCGTAATCGATCCGCACCGGCTCGACTCAGCCTTTGAGGGCGCCCGCCATCAAGCCGCGCATGAAGAACCTGCCGAGCAGGATGTAGATCAGCAGCGTGGGCAGGCTGGCGATCAGGGCCGCCGCCATCGCCTCGTTGAACGGGATCGTCTGCACTCCGGCGATGTTGTTCAGCCCGATGGTGACCGGCCATCCCTGCGTGGAGGTCATGACCACGCCGAACAGGAAGTCGTTCCACGCCGAGGTGAACTGCCAGATGATCGCCACGGCGAACGCCGGCGGCGCCAGCGGCAGCGCGATGCTCCAAAACGACCGCAGCATCCCGGCGCCGTCCATCTGCGCCGATTCGAACATCGTGTCGGGCACGCCGGAGTAGTAGCTGCGGAAGATCAACGTCGTGATCGGCAGTCCGTACACCACGTGCACCAGGATCAGCCCGGCAAGACCGCCGGTGGGCTCGCCGCCTCCGCGCAGGCCCACCTCGGTCATGAACTGGGTCAGCGGAATGATCACCGCCTGGTACGGGATGAACATCCCGAAGAGCATCAGGGTGAACACCGCGTCCGCCCCGGGGAATCGCCACTTCGAAAGCACGAAGCCGTTGGCGGCCCCCAGCAGCGCCGCTATGACGCTTGACGGCACGGCCAGGATGAGGCTGTTCATCAACCCGCGCTGGATCTCGGGACGGTTGAACGCGGACGTGAAGCTGTCGAACGACAGCGTCGTCGGCAGCTCCCACATCCCCGGAACGCTCACCTCGTCCGGAGTCTTCAACGAGGTCACCACGACCACGTAGATCGGCAGCAGGAACAGCACCACGAAAAACAACAGCAGCGCGTAGCGGACGACCCTGATGTACGGGGCCCACGGCGACTGGACCTTGCTCACCCTCGACGCTCCGATCGCATCGTGTACCAGATGTAAGGCACGATGAACGTCGCGACGCCCACGACGAGCACCGTGGCGATCGTGGCGCCGCGCGCGTAGAAATTCCCGGGGAAGACGCTGTGGTACATGTACAGCGCCGGGGTCTCGATCTTGGCGCTTCGCGAGTCGAGGGCGTACAGCAGGTCGAACGTCTTCAGCGAGATGTGCGCCAGGATCACCGTCGCCGCCATCACGACCGGCCACAGCTGCGGACGCACCACGTGCCAGTACACCCGGAACTCGTTGGCGCCGTCTACGCGCGCGGCTTCGCGCAGCTCGCCGGGCACGCCCCGCATGCCCGCAAGGAACAGCGCCATGACGTAGCCGGAAAGCGCCCACCCGGCGGGAATGGCCACCGCGGCGATGGCCCAGCCGGAGTCGGACTTGTACCAGTCGCTGCGCAGGAAGTCCATTCCGATGTAGGCGAACAGCTTGTTGAGGCCGGCGGTGCTGCTTCCCGTCCCGTTGTCGAGCAGCCAGCGCCAGATGATCGCCACGGCGATGAACGAGATCGCCATGGGGAACAGGTAAATGCTGCGGAAGACGGTCTCGCCCTTGACGCCCTTGTCCATCAGCAGCGCCAGCAGGAAGCCGAGCAGCATCGCGCCGCCGACGAACACGAGCGTGAAGATCAGGACGTGCCGAACGTCGCGCCACCACACGCCGTCGTTCATCAGCGTGACGTAGTTGTCGACGCCGACGAAGTCGTAGGTGGGGGCGAAGCCCTGCCAGCTGGTCATCGACACCCGCACGTTCCAGCCGAGGAAGCCGTAGACGAAGACCCCGAGCAGAACCAGCGACGGCGAGATGAGCAGCAGGCCCGGTCCCCACCGGCGAATTCCTCGCACTGCCTCTCCTTCGACGGCTTTTCGACAGACGTATCCGCGAACGCGGTATCGCGCAGATTACCGGGCGTTCGGCGGCCTTACTTGGTGGCCTCGTAGGCCTCCTTGACCGATTCGGCGAAGGCTGCCGAGTCGCCGTTCTCGTCGAACTCGCCGAGCGCGGTCTCGATCTCGGTCTTCCAGCCGTTGCGCGCCACCGCGCCGTGCGCCAGCGAACCCACCACGACCGTCTCCGGGTCGAGCCACTGCTCCAGGTTCCAGCCCAGGTAGTCGACGTAGAGCGATTCGTCGATGTCGGTGCGCGCGGGCAGCGAACCCTTCAGGACGTTGAACGCGTCCTGGCCCTCTTTGGAGCCGCACACCTTCAGCCACGCCTCGGCGTTTTCGGGGTGCTGCGCGCCGGCCGGCAGGTTGAAGGAGTCCGCCAGGTAGTCGAAGACGCCGTCGGAACCGGGGCTGGCGACCACGCCGTAGTCCTCCTCGTACTTCAGGCCCTGGGAGGAGCTGAGGTAGGAGTAGGCCCAGTCGCCCATCACCGCGTAGGCGGCCCGCTTGTCGACGACCTTGGCCAGCTGCGGCTGCCAGTCGTCGGAGGCCGACTTCAGGTCGGAGACGCCCAGGACCTCGGTGTACAAGTCGAGCGCGTCGACGACCTTTCCCGAGGCCCAGTCGACGCTTCCGTCCCACAGCCCGGTGTATTCCTCGGCGCCGAGCTCGCCGAGCAGCACCGTCTCCAGCAGGTGCAGCCGGGTCCAGGAGGAGGCGACCGCCAAGGTCACGGTGTCCTCGGTCTCCAGGTCCGCGGCCTGGTCGATCAGCTCGCGCCAGCTGGTCGGCGGCTCGACGTCCGCGTCGGCGAGGACGGACGGGTTGAACCACAGCAGGTTGGCGCGGTGCACGTTCACCGGCACCGCGTACAGCTTGTCCTCAACCGTGAGGCCCTCGAGGATTCCCTCGTGCATCACGTCTTTCCAGCCCTCGCCGTCGTACAGCGAGGTGAGGTCCTGGAGCACCCCGTCTTCGATGTAGTCGGTCAACTCGGCGCCGGCGTGCCCCTGGAACGAGTCCGGCGGGTCGTTGCCCTGCAGCCGGCTGGTCAGCGCGGCCTGGGCCTGGTCGCCGCTGCCGCCGGCGATGGCGGCGTTGACGAACTCGACGTCGGGATTGGCGTCCTTGTACAGCTTCACCAGCTCGGCGAGACCCTCCTCCTCACCCGGACCGGTCCACCAGCTGAACACCTCCACCTGGTTTTTGCCGTCCCCTC
>JBOGDN010000337.1:0-3489 GCA_050742995.1 Stackebrandtia sp.
CCGCAGAAAGCTGGTCGACGATCTCGACGAGATCAAGACCGAGTGCGACGCCGTCGTCGGTCATCTCGAAGACGTCAGCGGCGTGATCTCCGACTACCAGGGACAGCTGGACCAGGCGCTGTCGGACATCAAGGCCAAGCTGCCCCACAGCGAGATCGGGTGGCCGCTCAGCATGATCATGTTCCGGGTAAAGGACAAAGAAGAACAGAAGATGGTGACTGACGCGGTCGCCCAGGCAAAAGAGATCCGCGGCGCCTTCGACACCGCCATGGAGCCGTATAAGACGAAGTTCGACAAGGGCAAGTTCACGACGATCGCGTCCCGCTGGGAGAGCATCGCGGTCAACGGCGGCGACGCGTTCGACATGCCGCCGGAGGCCGACGGCACCTACGTGATGACGGTCGACGGACGCACGGTGGTCAACACCGGCAGCGGCGACGACGACGTCAGCGTGAAGAAAGACCCGGACACCGGCGAGACGATCGTCACCGTCAACGGCCAGGAATACCGCTACCCGGCCGGAACCCCGATCACGATCCGCGGCGGCGAAGGCAACGACACCATCAGCGTCCCCGAGGGGACCGACGTCGACGTGACCATGCTCGGCGGCGACGGCGACGACGAGGTCCAAGGCCGCGGCGGGAACGAAACCGTCGTCGGCGGCAGCGGAGACGACAAGCTGCGCGGCGGCGACGGCAACGACTACCTCTCCGGCGGCTCCGGGGACGACTACGCCGAGGGCCAGGGCGGCAGCGACAACATCAGCGGCGCCGCCGGCAACGACACCATCTACGGCCTGGGCGACAACAACACCATCACCGGCGGCGAGGGCGACGACTACGTCGAAGGCGGCAAGGGCGACGACGACATCCACGGCGGCACTGGAAACGACGTGCTGTCCGGCGGCAAGGGCGACGACGACATCCACACCGGCGGCGGAAACAACACCGTCTACGCCGGCCAGGGCGACGACGACATCGTCGGCGGCACGGGTGACAACAAGGCGTACGCCGAGTCCGGCGACGACACGACCGGCATCGACAACGTCGTGCGGGTGGAAATCGAGGACCCGCCGGACTGGATCAAGATCGAGGGCTCCCCGGAGTTCATCGAAAGGATGCAGGCCGACCTCGACATGTACTCCTCCTCGCCCAACGGCCAGCAGATGTTCGACGGGCTTTCCGACAACCGCGACCCGAACGGGTGGGGTGGAGAGCACTCGCTGACGATCCGCGAGTACTACGGCGAGAACGGCAAAGCTTACTCCGGCGACGAGAGCTTCTGGGGCAACAAGGACTCGTCGATCGAGATCAACCCAGACTTCCACCTCGACCACGACGGCGGACGGCCCTCTGTGGTGATGTACCACGAACTGGCGCACGTCTACAGCTTCTGGAACGGCAACTTCGACGGCAGCGACGTGCCCGGCGTGCCGGGCACCGCGAAGGGCGAACACACGGCCGTCGGTCTTCCCCAGGACGGCTCCACGTTCGACTCGAACGACCCGCGTGCCAACGTCGACCCGGACCAGCCGTGGGAGCTGACCGAAAACGGTCTCCGCGAGGAGATGGGCTACGAGTACCGTGAGCGGTACTGATGAGACTTAGCCGAACCGCCGGAGCGGCCGCCGCGTTGACTGCGGCGGCCGCGCTGGCCGTCGGCTGCACCGAGGACGGGGGCGGCGACCCCGACGACATCGAGCTCAGCGTCGAGATCTCCGGGACGTCGGACGATTTCTCCATTGAGTACACGGCGACCAACGTCGGCGACGAGAAGGTGGTGCTCTACAACCTGCTCGAGCCGGGCGACCGCTACGAGGGCGACCGCGCGACCGTCAACGTGAACGAGGAAGACGGCGCCGTCGAGTTCTCCCACAAGATCGACCACGCCTGCCAGGACGACCCGGACGAGGTGCACTGCCCGGACGCCGCCGAACGTGTCGACTACGAGGTCGGCGGGACCGTGCTCGGATCCGGCGACGAACACGTCCAGGAGCTGACGCTGCCGGCGCGCGGCGAGCCCGGATTCGTCGAGACCCGAGGCAAAGATGTGACGTTCTGCCTCGGCTTCGCCGTCCTCGACGACGACAATCCCGAATCCGAAGACGGGAAGTACGGTCCGACCAGCCCGCAGACCGTCGTGTGCTCGGAGCCGAAACAGCTGGACTGACGCACGCCGCCGACGGGTCCGCGCCGGACGGCTCGTAGGCTACGGCAATGGCCGTGACCGTGCGAATAGGCACAAGATCCTCGCCCATGGCGCTGGCGCAGGCGGAGCGCGTTTCGGCGGAGCTCGCCGCGCTCGACCCGGACGTCGTCGTCGAGGTGGTCCCGATGAGCACCTCCGGCGACCGGTGGATGGGTCCGCTGTCTCAGCTGGGCGGCAAGGGCGCCTTCGTCAAGGAAGTCGACGCGGCGCTGCTCGACGGGCGCTGCGACGTGTGCGTCCACTGCGTCAAGGACATCCCCGGCGACCGCGACCTTCCCGAAGGCACCGTCGTCGCCGCGCATCTGGAGCGCGACGACGTGCGCGACGCGGTGATCCAGTCGGACGGGCTGACGCTGTCGCAGCTTCCCGACGGCGCGCGGGTGGGCACGTCCTCGCCGCGCCGGACGGCGCAGCTCGGGCTGCACTGGCCGCGCCTGAAGCCTGTGCCGGTGCGAGGCAACGCCAACACCAGATTGGCCAAGCTCGACGCCGGAGAGTACGACGCGCTGCTGCTGGCGGTGTCCGGTCTGGAGCGCATCGACCTGACAGACAGAATCGTCGAGGTGCTCGACGTCGAGACCATGCTCCCGGCTGTCGGCTCGGGAACCCTTGCGCTGCAATGCCGCGACGACGACGCCGTGGTGCGCGGGCTGCTGACGCGCATGGACGACCCCGAGACGTCCCGTCAGACCCTGGCCGAGCGCACCATGTTGCGTGTCCTACAGGGACACTGCCACTCGCCGATCGCCGGCTACGCCGAAGCCGAAGGCGACAGCCTCAGCCTGCGCGGCCGGGTGATGTCGCCCGACGGCGGCGTGTTCCTCGAAGCCCGACAGACTCACGCCGACGCCGAGGTGCTGGGAACCGCCGTCGCCGAGGCGCTGCTGCGCCAGGGCGCCCGCGACGTCATCGACGCCTCTTCTTGACTCTGTGCAGCCGGAACGGCTTGCGGGGCACGCGAGTCGCCTCGCTCGGCACGGGCGGCGCGGCCAGCGACGTCGACGGCAGGCTCGCCCCCGACTCCGGCGCGGCGTCGCGCGGCGCCAGCCGATAGACGACGCACTCGGTCGCCCAACGGGCCGCGGTGTCGCCCGGCGGCGCGTTGAGCCGCTTGCCCGCCAGCGTCGCGGCGACCTCCTCCCACCGCGCTGTGGCGGGGTCGACGGGGGAAACCGAGGCGACGAAGCCGACGATCCGCCCGCCGTGGTCGCCGCGCAGCGCGACCCGGCACTCCTGCGCGCCGGCCAGGCCGGGATCCGGCTGCTCGCCGGGGCCGCACAC
>JBOGDN010000338.1:0-1769 GCA_050742995.1 Stackebrandtia sp.
CCCGTCAGGACGACGCCTCGAACCCCTGGCTCGACCGTCGGGTGTTGAACATCGCCCACCAAGGCGGCGAGATAGAAGCGCCTTCCGACACGCTCTTCGCATTGAAGACGGCGCGACAGAAGGGCGCCGACGTGCTCGAAATGGACGTGCACGCCACGGCCGACGGCGAGATCGTCCTGATGCACGACGACGCCGTCGACCGCACCACCGACGGCAGCGGTCGCATCGACGAGTTGACCCTGGAGCAGATCAAGACTTTGGACGCCGCGTACCGATTCGTTCCGGACTGCGGAACCTGTCCGGACCGTCCCGAGGAGGACTACGCGTACCGCGGCTTCGCCACCGGCGACGAACCCATTCCGCCGGAGCTGGGCGACTTCGCGCCGAGCGACTTCGGCGTGCCCACGCTTCGCGAAGTCCTCGAAACCTTCCCCGACGAACTGCTCAACATTGAAATCAAGGCCACCAGCCCCGACACCGCGCCGTACGAAGCGGCGCTGGCCGATCTGCTGACCGAGTTCGACCGCTCCGCGGACACGATCGTCGTGTCGTTCGACGACGGCGCCGTGGACCGGTTCAAGCAGGACGCCCCGTCGGTGAGCACGGCGCCGGGAACCGGACGAGTCGTGGAGTTCTGGCTGGCCTCCCAGGGTCCGCTCCCCGGCGTCTCGCTGCCGGGAATGCACGCGCTCCAGGCGCCGACCACGCAGTCCGGGCTGACGATAGTCACAGAGGACTTCGTCTCCGACGCGCACGCCAACGGCCTCGCCGTGCACGTGTGGACGATCGACGAACGCGAGGAGATGGAACGCCTCGTCTCCCTCGGCGTCGACGGGATCATGACCAACCGACCCACCGTGCTCGAAGACGTCCTAGAGGAACACTCTTCGGCCTAAGCCGTCGGCCCCGGGAGCAGTTCAGGAAAGCGGGACACGAGAGAACTTCTCCGCCGGGCGCAAAAATAGCGGCCATCAGGTTGATGGCCGCTGACGTTCTATATGTCCATTTGTGGTCGATACTGGGATCGAACCAGTGACCTTTCCGGTGTGAACGGAACGCTCTCCCGCTGAGCTAATCGACCCAGGTGCGGCACTACTGTACTGGACGCTTTGGCGCGTGCGGTTGAGGGGGCCGGGCTGCGTCGAGGCCAGGGGAGAGGCGGGGGACACTGTTGCGGTGTTGCTGCCGCGTGAGGATCCGCCCGGCGCCGAGCTGCCGGTTCGGGGCGTGTTGCCGGCGCTGTTGGAGGCGCTGGAGCGCGACGGCGTGTCGGTGCTCGTGGCGCCGCCGGGGTCGGGCAAGACCACGCTGACGCCGCTGGCCCTTGCCGACCGCGTCGGCGGGAAGGTCGTCGTCGCCGAGCCGAGGCGCGTGGCGGCTCGGGCGGCCGCCCGCAGGATGGCCGAGATCTCGGGCGTCAAGGTCGCCGACGAGATCGGTTACACCGTGCGCGGCGACTCCAAGACCTCGCGTCGCACCCGCGTCGAGGTGGTCACCACCGGAGTGTTGGTGCAGCGCATGCAGCGCGACCCGGAGCTGGCCGGGGTCGACGCGGTGATCCTCGACGAGTGCCACGAACGGCACCTTGACACGGATCTGGCGCTGGCCTTCCTCGTGGACGTGCGCGCGAACCTTCGCGACGATCTGATGCTGCTGGCGACCTCCGCCACCGCCCAGGCCGACCGGCTGGCCGCGGTCCTCGGCGAGAAGAGGCCCGCGCCCGTCCTGACCGCCGAGGCTTCGCCGCACCCGCTCGAGGTGGTGTGGTC
>JBOGDN010000339.1:0-18362 GCA_050742995.1 Stackebrandtia sp.
GATCAAGAAGAACGACCGGGTTCGGGTCGTCGCGGGCAAGGACAGGGGCTCCGAGGGCAGGGTCATCGAGACCTACCCCAACGAGCAGCGCGTCGTGGTCGAAGGCGTCAACCGGATCACCAAGCACACCAAGGTGGGTCGCAGCAACCGCGGCTCGAAGACCGGCGGCATCGTCACCCAGGAGGCGTCGATTCACGTCTCCAACGTGCAGGTGCTCGACGCCGACAACCAGCCCACGCGGGTCGGGTACCGGCGAGACGAGGACGGCCGCAAGGTGCGCATCTCGCGTCGTACTGGTGAGGACCTGTGATGACAACCGCGACAGAAGAGAAAGTCACGCCCCGGCTCAAGGAGCGCTACCGCTCCGAGATCGCCCCGGCGATGAAGGAGAAGTTCGGCTACGGCAACCCCATGCAGGTGCCGGGCGTCGTCAAGATCGTGGTGAACATGGGCGTCGGCGACGCCGCCCGCGACTCCAAGATGATCAACGGCGCGCTGACGGACCTGGCGACCATCACCGGTCAGAAGCCGCAGATGCGTCGGGCGAAGAAGTCCATCGCGCAGTTCAAGCTGCGTGAGGGCATGCCGATCGGCGCCAAGGTGACGCTGCGCGGCGACCGCATGTGGGAGTTCCTCGACCGGCTGCTTTCGATCGCCCTGCCTCGCATCCGCGACTTCCGGGGCCTTTCGGACCGGCAGTTCGACGGCAACGGCAACTACACCTTCGGGCTCACCGAGCAGTCGGTGTTCCACGAGATCGACCAGGACAAGATCGACCGCGTCCGCGGCATGGACATCACGGTCGTGACCTCCGCGAACACCGACGACGAGGGCCGGGCTTTGCTGAAGCTGCTTGGCTTCCCGTACAAGGAGAAGTGAGATGGCGAAGAAAGCACTGATCCACAAGGCGAAGCAGAAGCCGAAGTTCTCCTCGCGCGCGTACACGCGGTGCCAGAAGTGCGGACGGCCGAAGGCGGTCTACCGCAAGTTCGGCCTGTGCCGCGTGTGCATCCGCTCCATGGCGCACCGAGGCGAGCTGCCGGGCGTCACCAAGGCCTCCTGGTAAAACCCCATATCGATCGCCACAGGCCCCCGACGACAGCGGGCGGAACCGGGGCGAGAAGGGCATAAACGCACATGACAATGACAGACCCGATTGCGGACATGTTGACGCGTCTGCGCAACGCCAACAGGGCGTTCCACGACGTCGTCGAGATGCCGCATTCGAAGTTGAAGGCGAACGTCGCCGAGGTCCTCAAACAGGAGGGCTACCTCGCCGACTGGCGCGCGGTGGATCCGGACGAGGGCGAGGTCGGCAAGCGGCTGGTGCTCGACTTGAAGTTCGGCGAGAACCGCGAGCGCAGCCTCGCCGGCGTCCGCCGGGTGTCCAAGCCGGGCTTGCGCGTGTACGCCAAGTCCACCGAACTGCCGCGGGTGCTCGGCGGCCTTGGCGTGGCGATCATCTCCACGTCCCAGGGCCTGCTGACCGACCGTCAGGCTCGCAAGCGCGGAGTGGGCGGGGAAGTCCTCGCCTACGTCTGGTAAGGGAGGTAAAGCTACATGTCTCGTATCGGACGGCTCCCCATTCAGGTTCCCAGCGGCGTCGACGTCAAGATCGACGGCGCGAACGTGAAGGTCAAGGGACCCAAGGGCGAGCTTTCGCAGGCCCTGGACGAACCGATCACCATCGACAAGAACGACGACGGCAGCCTGCAGGTGTCGCGGCCCGACGACGAGCGACGCTCGCGTGCGCTGCACGGCCTGTTCCGGTCGCTGGTCGCCAACATGGTCGTCGGCGTCTCCGAGGGGTACCGCAAGACCCTGGAGATCAACGGCACCGGCTACAGGGTGCAGCAGAAGGGCCAGGACCTGGAGTTCTCGCTCGGCTTCTCGCACCCGGTCGTCGTCACCCCGCCCGAGGGCGTGACCTTCAAGGTGGAGAAGCCGGTGCTTTTCCACGTCGAGGGCATCGACAAGCAGCTGGTGGGCGAAACCGCGGCGAAGATCCGCAAGATCCGTCCGCCCGAGCCGTACAAGGGCAAGGGCGTCAAGTACGCCGACGAACGCATTCGCCGCAAGGCGGGGAAGGCAGGTAAGTAATGTCGGCCACGTTGTCCAAGCGGAGCAAGTCGGCCGGGCCGAGCAAGACCCGGCTGACCTCGCGCGACCGTCGGCACTTCCGGGTCCGCCGGAAGGTCTTCGGCACCGCCGAACGTCCGCGCCTCGTCGTCACCAGGTCGCTGAAGCACATGGTGGCGCAGCTCGTCGACGACACCAAGGGCCACACCGTGGCCTCGGCGTCGACGATGGATTCCAACATCCGCGGCGGAGAAGGCGACAAGAAGGCGCGGGCCGCCAAGGTCGGCGCCCTGATCGCCGAGCGCGGGAAGGCCGCCGGCGTCGAGTCGGTCGTCTTCGACCGCGGCGGCAACGCCTATCACGGACGCATCGCGGCTCTGGCCGACGCTGCCCGCGAAGGCGGACTGTCCTTCTAGGGCAGTCATAAGCGAGTCGGCGCTTCGCGCCGGCGTTATAGCCAAGAAAAGGAAGGTAAAGGCCAACATGGCTGAGAGGCGTCAGAGCAGCGACTCGGGAGGCGGCGAAAAGCGCGGCCGCCGGGATCGCCGTGACGGCGGACGCGGAAGAGACTCGGCAGAAAAGACCCCGCACATCGAGCGGGTCGTGTCGATCAACCGCGTCGCCAAGGTGGTCAAGGGCGGCCGCCGGTTCAGCTTCACCGCCCTCGTCGTCGTCGGAGACGGCAACGGACAGGTCGGCGTCGGATACGGCAAGGCCAAAGAGGTGCCCGCGGCGATCGCCAAGGGCGTCGAGGAGGCGAAGAAGAACTTCTTCACCGTCCCGCGCATCGCCGCGTCGATCCCGCACCCGGTGATCGGCGAGGACGCCGCCGGCGTGGTGCTCCTCAAGCCGGCGAGCGCCGGCACCGGAGTCATCGCCGGAGGTTCGGTCCGCGCGGTGCTCGAGTGCGCCGGCATTCACGACGTGCTCAGCAAGAGCCTCGGCTCGGACAACTCCGTCAACATCGTGCACGCCACGGTGGCGGCGCTGAAGTCGCTGGAAAGCCCCGAGCAGGTGGCGGCGCGTCGCGGCCTGCCGATCGAGGACGTCGCGCCGGCCGCCATGCTGCGTGCCCGCGCCGGCGTCGAAGGATAGGGGGTGCGCCGATGGCACGTTTGAAGGTCACTCAGCGGCGGTCGAAGATCGGCTGCAAACCCAACCAGCGTGAGACGCTGCGGTCCCTTGGACTGCGCGGCATCGACGACGAGGTCCTCAAGGAAGACCGCCCGGAGATCCGCGGCATGATCCGCACCGTGACGCACCTGGTCTCGGTCGAGGAGGTCGATTAGGCGATGACGATCAAGATCCACCACCTGCGCCCGGCGCCGGGATCCAATCGGACAAAGGTCCGCAAGGGTCGCGGCGAGGCGTCCAAGGGCAAGACCGCCGGTCGAGGCACCAAGGGCACCAAGGCCCGCAAGAACGTTCCGGCGTACTTGGAGGGCGGCGGCGTCCCGCTGCACATGCGGCTGCCGAAGCTTAAAGGTTTCAAAAATAGGTTTAAAGTTGTCTATCAGGTCGTGAACCTGGACAAGCTGGCCGAGCACTTCCCCAAGGGAGGCAAGGTCGGTCCGATTGACCTGGCACGCGCCGGAGTCGTCCGCAAAGGACAGCTGGTGAAGGTGCTCGGCTCGGGCAACTTGGGCGGCGTAAAGCTGGAGGTGAGCGCGCACGCGTTCTCCCGCACGGCCAAGGACGAGATCCTCGCGGCCGGCGGCTCCGCCGTCGTACTCGGCAAAGACAACTGAAACGTTGACAGCGTGTGGGCCGGTTCGTCCAGCGGGCAGCCGGCTCACACGGCGTTAAACGACCTGGTGCGTCTGCCTCGGCATACGCCGGCACGCCCCAGGTGCTGTTTATGTCAAAGACAGACTGTTAAAGTCCACCACGCGGCTCGTACGCGCGAGCCGCGCCACACGAGCCATACGACGCCAAGAGACGCCACTGACCCCGGTGGCGGCAGTTGCTGGAGGAACCTGAGTTGCTCACCGTATTCTTCAGCGCGTTTCGGACGCCCGATCTGCGCAAGAAGATCCTGTTCACTCTGTTCATCTTGGCGCTGTATCGCATGGGCGCGCAGATGCCCAGCCCGGGAGTCTCGTACAGCAACGTACAGACCTGTCTTGGCGCCAGCGACGACGGGCAGGGCATCTTCACGCTGCTGAACCTGTTCTCCGGCGGCGCGTTGCTGCAGCTTTCGGTGTTCGCCCTCGGCATCATGCCGTACATCACCGCAAGCATCATCTTGCAGCTGCTCGTGGTGGTGATTCCCCGACTGGAGCAGCTGAAGAAGGAAGGCCCGCCCGGTCAGGCGAAGATCACCCAGTACACCCGGTATCTGACGCTGGGGCTGGCGCTGCTGCAGGCCTCCGGCTACATCGCGCTCGCCCAGTCGGGCCAGCTGTTCAACCAGGGCGCCGCGCCGTCGGCCAACCCGGCGTGTCAGGACATCATCGCGGACACCAGCGCCAACGAGACCGCCAGTATTCCGATGTGGATGACCATCATCATGGTGGTGATCGTGATGACCGCCGGCACCGCGGTGATCATGTGGTTCGGCGAGCTCGTCACCGACAAGGGCGTCGGCAACGGCATGTCGGTGCTCATCTTCGCCTCGATCGCCGCGCAGCTTCCGGGTCAGATCTGGGGCATCAAGGAGCAGGAGGACGACTGGTTCCTGTTCTTCGGAATCATCGCGGTGGGCATCGCGATCGTGGCCCTCGTGGTCTTCATCGAGCAGGCGCAGCGCCGGCTGCCGGTGCAGTACGCCAAGCGCATGGTGGGGCGGCGCATGTACGGCGGCTCCTCGACCTACATTCCGATCAAGGTCAACCAGGCCGGTGTCATCCCCGTGATCTTCGGTTCCTCGCTGCTGTACATCCCGACGCTGGTGACCCAGTTCAACCAGCAGAACCCGGGGCCGGTGACCCAATGGATCGGGACCTACCTGGCCGACCCGGGCCACTGGGCGTACATCACGATGTACTTCTTCCTCATCATCTTCTTCACGTACTTCTACGTGTCGATCAACTTCAACCCCAACGACGTCGCCGACAACATGAAGAAGGCCGGCGGCTTCATCCCCGGCGTGCGGCCGGGCAAGCCGACCGCGCAGTTCCTGGAATACGTGCTGTCCCGCCTGACGCTGCCCGGCGCGGTCTACCTGGCAGTCATCGCGATCTTGCCGAACCTGGCGATCGTCGCCTTCGGAGGCAACCAGCTGCTGCAGCAGTTCCCGTTCGGCGGCACGTCCGTGCTCATCATGGTCGGCGTCGGCCTGCACACCGTGCAGCAGATCGAGAGTCAGCTGGTACAGCGCAATTACGAAGGCTTCCTTCGGTAAGGGGTGCGCTTTATGAGGCTGGTACTTGTCGGCCCGCCGGGAGCGGGCAAGGGGACCCAGGCTGAGTACATTTCCACGCAGCTTTCGGTCCCGAAGATCTCCACCGGAGACATCTTCCGGGCCAACATCGCCGGGGGCACGCCGCTTGGTCGCCAGGCCAAGCAGTACCTGGACGCCGGAAAACTGGTCCCCGACGAGGTCACCGTCGACATGGTGCGCAGCCGGCTTGCCGAGCCCGACGCCAGTGACGGCTTCCTCCTCGACGGCTTCCCGCGGACCGTGCCGCAGGCGCAGGCCCTCGACAAGATGCTCGCCGACCTCGGCACCGGGCTGGACCTGGTGCTCGAGATGATCGTCGACGACGACGAAGTGGTGCGCAGGCTTTCGGGACGGCGGACCTGCCACGGCTGCGGCAAGGTGTGGCACGTCGAATTCGACCGCACCCAGACCGAAGGGGTGTGCGACCGCTGCGGCGGCGAGCTGTTCCAACGCGACGACGACCGCCCGGAGACCGTCGAGACGCGGCTGCGGGTGTACGCCACCGAGACCGCCCCGCTCATCGGCTTCTACGGCAAGGCGGGACGACTGGTGGGCATCGACGCCTCCGGCCCCGTCGAGGACGTGACCACGCGGGCGCTCGACGCGCTGGCGTCCTACGAAGCCTGAGGATTCATGTTCGGTTCCCGCTCCGACGACATCGAGTACAAGACCCCCGAACAGTTCGACAAGATGCGCGAGGCCGGGCTGGTCGTGGCCGCGGTGCACCAGGCGATGCGGGAATCGGTCCGCCCCGGCGTCACGACCAAAAAGCTCGACGAGATAGCCGCCGAGGTCATCGACTCGCACGGCGCGACCCCGTCGTTTCTGGGATATGACATCGGCATGGGCCCGTACCCGGCCGTGATCTGC
The DNA here is from genome assembly GCA_050742995.1 of Stackebrandtia sp. Lineage (GTDB taxonomy): Bacteria > Actinomycetota > Actinomycetes > Mycobacteriales > Micromonosporaceae > Stackebrandtia. Next base: position 6,332 of record JBOGDN010000339.1, read on the forward strand.
GCGTCCGTGAACGAGCAGGTGGTGCACGCGATCCCTTCGGAGAAGCAGGTGCTTGCCGAAGGCGACCTGATCTCGATCGACGTCGGCGCGATCGTCGACGGCTGGCACGGCGACGCCGCGATCACGCTGCCGGTCGGCTCGGTCGGCGAGGAGCTGCTCGATTTGATCGACGCCGCCGAAGAGGCCATGTGGGCCGGGATCGCCGCGGCCGCCGTCGGCAAGCGCCTGGGCGACGTCTCATACGCCATCCAGCTCTCGATCCAGGAACACGGCCGCTACGGCATCGTCACCGGCTTCGGCGGACACGGCATCGGCTCGCAGATGCACCAGGACCCCCACGTCCTCAACTACGGACGCCCGGGCAGGGGCGTGAAGCTGAAGCGCGGCATGGGCCTGGCGATCGAGCCCATGCTCACCCTCGGCGACGCCGAGACCGTCGACGCCGCCGACGGCTGGACCGTGACGACCGCCGACGGCTCGCCCGCGGCCCACGTGGAACACTCAATCGCGCTGTGCGGCGACGGGGTGTGGGTGCTGACCGCCCCCGACGGAGGCGTCGAACGCCTCGGCGACCTGGCCTCCCCCCGCGCCCGCCGCTGACGATCAATCGCTATAGAGGACCTGCCCCACCCCATCCGGGGGCAGACCGCCCAGCAGAGCTTGGCTTCATTCCATCTGGGCGCGCGCGGCGCGTCAAGCGAATTTCACGCGGCGTTAAAGCTGCCGCCCCCGCGCCGCGTTGTCGTGCGCCAATTCGTTCTCGACGTGACGTCACTTTGGTGGCATTATGGTTTTGTGCCTGCGGAACCCCTTGGGGTGGACCCCAAAGACCAACGTGCCGGCGACTCCGACCGCCAAAAAGTCGCCGACCGGCTGCGTCTCGCCCTCGACGAGGGCCGCCTCGATTTCGCCGAGTACGACGACCGTCTGAAGCAGGCGTATTCCTCCAAGACATACCGCGAGCTCGAGGACCTGGTTTCCGACATTCCGCGGACGGTCCCGGAGTCCGACTCGCGGCTGAGCAGGCGCGTCGGGACCCAGGTCGAGCAGGAGCGGCACGAGGATCGCAGGCGTCGCTTCTTCGGAGGGCTGCAGGCCCGGTGGGGCGGCTGGCTGTCGATGTCGGTGTTGCTGAGCGGGATCTGGATGATCACCGTCGTTGCCAGCGGCGAACTGCAATACTTCTGGCCGGCGTGGCCCATCGGCATCGTCGGGGTGTGCATCCTCGCGGGGTGGGCCCAGGGCCAGGGGCGAAAGTCGTAAGCTACCCGTGCCCGTCCCCGCCTGTTTCCCAATGGAGCCTTTCCGTGACCGACAAGGACAATCTGCGCATCGGCGACTCGGATCGAGAGCTGGTTTCGCGGCTGCTGAAGTCGGCCGTCGACGAAGGCAAGCTGACGCTGGCCGAATACGACCAGCGGCTCCAGGTGGTTTACGAGGCGAAGACGGTCGGCGACCTGGCGCCGGCGACCGGCGACTTGATGGGGCGGGGGCAGAGCGTGCTCGCCGTGAGCGACGACGGCGAGCTCACCGCGGGGCCGCGGCCGCCGAGCCGCCCGAAGCGCGACCGCAGCCGCACCCCGTCGTGGGTGAAGTGGATGTGGTTCGGCGCTTCGGTGCCGACGGTGCTGACCATGGTGGTCTGGATGATCGCGCTGCTGACCGGCGTGGGCACGGCCTATCTGTGGCCGGCGTGGGTCGCGGGGCCGCTCGGCGCGGTGTGTCTGCTGGTGACGCTCATGGAGCAGCTCATGATCCGTCCGACTCTTGAAGAACGCGACCGCGTCCGCGAAGCGCGCCGGGCCGGGCGAGCGTGACCCTCGGCGGAGCTCGTCGTCGACGCCGCGCTGTGACACGCCCGACTGCGGGGGCGGGTGGTGAGCGCTTCCAGCAGGCGAGTAGACTTCCACGTTGGCGCTCAGCGTCTTGTTCGTGTGCCTGCGCGCGCTTCCGCAGGGACCGGACGCGGCTGAGGCGACGGCGTCACACCAGTATCGAATCCAAGAAGTCACGGTAGCGGAGGACATGCCGAAAAAAGACGGCGCAGTTGAGTTTGAGGGCCGGGTGATCGAGCCCCTCCCGAACGCTATGTTTCGGGTGGAGCTGAGCAACGGCCACAAGGTCTTGGCGCACATAAGCGGCAAGATGCGTCAGAACTACATTCGCATCCTCCCCGAGGACAAGGTCGTCGTGGAGCTGTCTCCCTATGACCTGTCGCGCGGAAGAATCGTCTACCGCTACCGCTGAGCTGCGAAGACAAGTAGGGGCTCGTGAAGGTAAAGCCGAGCGTCAAGAAGATCTGCAAGAACTGCCGCACCATTCGCCGCCACGGCCGGGTCATGGTCATCTGCTCTGACCCGCGTCATAAGCAGCGTCAGGGCTAAGCGGTTTTACGCCGAACTTCTGACACACGCATCGAACCAACTCGAAATCACCGCCCGCCGCGCGTGCGCGCGCGACACCCCCGGTCCGCCAGGCCGGGGCCCCGCCTGGGCAGGCGGGGGAGCGGACGGCGCAGACCTGGCGACCACACAAGGAGAAACGCCCGCATATGGCACGTTTGGTTGGCGTCGATCTGCCGCGCGAAAAGCGCCTGGAGATCGCGCTCACGTACATATTCGGTGTTGGCCGCACTCGTGCGGTCGACACCTGCGCGCAGACCGGGGTCGACCCCAACAAGCGCGTGCACGACCTCACCGACGCCGAGCTGGTTCAGCTGCGGGACTGGATCGAGGCCAACTACCAGGTGGAAGGCGACCTGCGCCGCGAAGTCGCCGCCGACATCCGCCGCAAAGTCGAAATCGGCTGCTACCAGGGAATCCGGCACCGTCGCAATCTGCCGGTCCACGGGCAGCGCACTCGCACCAACGCGCGCACCCGCAAGGGTCCCAAGCGCACCGTGGCCGGCAAGAAGAAGCCGGGCAAGAAGTAGTAGTCAGCTTTAAGAACGCATAGGAGCGCATAATCGATGGCTGGGCCTAAGGCTCGTGGCGGCACCAAGAAAGTCCGCCGTAAGGAAAAGAAGAACGTAGCCGCGGGGCACGCTCACATCAAGAGCACGTTCAACAACACAATCGTCTCGATCACCGACCCCACCGGCGCGGTGATCTCTTGGTCGTCCTCCGGCCAGGTCGGCTTCAAGGGCTCGCGCAAGTCTACGCCCTTCGCCGCGCAGATGGCCGCCGAGGCGGCCGCCCGCCGCGCCATGGAGCACGGCATGCGCAAGGTCGACGTTTACGTCAAGGGTCCCGGCTCCGGTCGCGAGACCGCGATCCGTTCGCTCCAGGCCGTCGGCCTGGAGGTCGGCTCGATCAACGATGTCACGCCGCAGCCGCACAACGGCTGCCGTCCGCCCAAGCGGCGCCGAGTCTGAGGTTGGGGGAGTAGACACACATGGCTCGTTACACAGGACCCGACTGCCGTCGCTGCCGTCGCGAGAAGATGAAGCTGTTCCTCAAGGGCAGCAAGTGCGAAAGCGCCAAGTGCCCGCTTGAGTCGCGGCCGTTCCCGCCCGGCCAGCACGGTCGCGGTCGTCCCAAGGAGACCGAGTACCTGCTGCAGCTGCGCGAGAAGCAGAAGGCCAAGCGCACCTACGGCATTCTTGAGAAGCAGTTCAGCAACTACTACGAAGAGGCCAACAAGCGTTCCGGCAAGACCGGCGAGGAGCTGCTTAAGATCCTCGAGTCGCGGCTGGACAACGTCGTGTTCCGCGCCGGCTTCGCCAAGTCTCGCGACATGGCGCGTCAGCTGGTCAAGCACGGCCACTTCATTGTCAACGGCCGCAAGGTGGACATCCCGTCCTTCCGCGTGCGCGCCAAGGACATCGTCGAGGTGCGGCCGAAGTCGGCGGAGATGACTCCGTTCGTCGTGGCTCGCGCCGAGGCCGGCGAGCGGAAGACTCCGGCGTGGCTGGAGACGATTCCGGCGAAGATGAAGATCCTCGTCCACAACCTGCCCGAGCGCCAGGTCATCGACACTCAGGTGCAAGAGCAGCTCATCGTCGAGCTCTACTCCAAGTAAAGCGACGCAGGAGCTTTACCGGAAATTCAGCAGAGCTCTCGGCTCGTCGGCGACGCGAAGCGTCGTCGCGGGCGCCACATTGTCAACGACGTCATATAGCGGGCGTCCGACGAAAAGGAATAACTTCAGTGCTCATCACTCAGCGGCCAAACCTCGCCGAAGAGTCGCTCTCGGAGACTCGTTCCCGGTTCTCCATCGAGCCGCTCGAGCCGGGCTTCGGCTACACCCTCGGCAACTCGCTGCGGCGCACCCTGCTGTCGTCCATTCCGGGCGCGGCGGTCACCTCGATCAAGATCGACGGTGTGCTGCACGAGTTCACCACCATTCCCGGCGCCAAAGAGGACGTCGTGGAGCTTGTGCTCAACGTCAAGCAGCTGTGCGTCAGCTGCGAGCACGACGAGCCGGTGACCATGTACCTGCGCAAGCAGGGCCCCGGCGAGGTGACGGCGGGCGACATCCAGCCGCCGTCGGGCGTGACCGTCCACAACCCGGAGCTGAAGCTGGCCACGCTCAACGCCAAGGGCCGCCTCGACATGGAGTTCACCGTCGAGCGGGGCCGCGGCTACGTGTCGGCCCAGCAGAACAAGCAGCAGGGCGCGGGCATCGGCCGCATCCCGGTCGACTCGATCTACTCGCCGGTGGTGAAGGTCAGCTACAAGGTCGAGGCCACGCGTGTGGAGCAGCGCACCGACTTCGACAAGCTCGTCATCGACGTGGAGACGAAGCCGTCCACCGGCCCGCGCACCGCGCTTGCCTCGGCCGGTTCCACCCTTGTGGAGCTGTTCGGCCTTTACCGCGAGCTCGACTCCGCCGCCGAGGGCATCGACGTGGGGCCGTCCCCGGCCGACGCGCAGCTCGCGGCCGATCTGGCGCTGCCGATCGAGGAGCTTGAGTTGACCGTCCGGTCGTACAACTGCCTTAAGCGCGAGGGCGTCGACTCCGTCGGTCAGCTGATCAACCGCACCGAGGCCGATCTGCTGGACATCCGCAACTTCGGGCAGAAGTCCATCGACGAGGTGAAGATGAAGCTGGCAGGCCTCGGCCTGGCGCTGAAGGACTCCCCGGGCACCTTCGACCCGGCGGAAGCCGCCGCCGCCTACGACGACGGCGAGTACGACGACTTCGACGACGACGGCGAAGACCTTCGCGAGACCGAGCAGCTGTAAGGCTGTAGTACACAAAGGAGCAATTTCATGCCACAGCCTGCCAAGGGCGCGCGGCTTGGGGGATCCCCGGCGCACCAGAAGCTCATGCTGGCGAATCTGGCTACCTCGCTGTTCAAGCACGGGCGGATCACCACCACCGAGGCCAAGGCGCGACGGCTGCGTCCCTACGCCGAGCGGCTGGTGACCTTCGCCAAGCGCGGCGACTTGTCCGCGCGACGCCGGGCCATCGCCAAGATGACCGAAAAGGACGTCACGCACTACCTGTTCGACGAGATCGCGCCGCGGTACCGCAACCGCGACGGCGGCTACACCCGCATCGTCAAGATCGGTCCTCGCAAGGGCGACAACGCGGCGATGGCCGTGATCGAGCTGGTCGAAGAGCTCGCCGAGGCGCCCAAGCCCAAGCAGCGCAAGCAGGCCCGCTCCAAGGCCAAGGCCGAAGCCGTCGAGGCGCTGGCCGGCGGCGACGAGGACTCCGAGCTTCCGGCTTCCAAGTCCGACGACGACGCCCCCAAGGCGAAGGCCAAAGCTGAGGCTGAGGAGTCCGACGACTCCGCGGAGACGGACGACGACAAGGACAAGTAGGTCGTCGTGTCTGACACCGACCGCGTGCGGCCCTCTTCGGAGGCGCCGCACGCGGTTTCTTCTGCCCCACAACTGGTGCGGCTGCGGCTCGACATCTCCTACGACGGGACCGACTTCCACGGCTGGGCGGTGCAGCCGGGCCAGCGCACGGTCTGCGCCGACGTCACGACGGCCCTGGGGAGGCTGTTCGACCTCCCCGACAAGCTCACCGTCGCCGGACGCACCGACGCCGGGGTGCACGCCGCGGGCCAGGTCGTGCACGTCGACGTGCCCGCCGAACAGTGGGAGCTTTACGCGGACAAGCTGCTGTGGCGGCTGCGGGGGATCCTGCCGCCGGACGTGCGCGTGACCGGCGCGCGCGAGGTCGGCGACGCGTTCGACGCCCGCTTCTCGGCGCTGTGGCGCCGCTACGCCTACCGCGTCAGCGACGCCGAGTGGGGCGTGAGCCCGCTGCGGCGGCGGGACATCCTGGCGTGGCCGCGCCGCCTCGACGTCGACGCCATGAACGCCGCGGCGCGCGCTTTGCTCGGCGAACACGACTTCGCGGCATTCTGCAAGCGCCGCGAAGGCGCCACCACGGTGCGCACGCTGCGGCGGCTGGAATGGCGATGCGACGCCGAGGCGACGCTGCGCGCCGACGTCGTCGCCGACGCCTTCTGCCACTCCATGGTGCGCAGCCTCGTCGGCGCCATGATCGCCGTGGGGGAGGGCCGCAAAGACGCCGCCTGGCTCGCCGCTTTGACGACCCGCGGCGAACGCGCGAACGACTTCGCGGTTGCCCCCGCCCACGGCCTGACACTCGTCGAAGTGGGCTACCCAGACGACCCGCAAGAGCAGGCGCGACGCCAAACCCAGACCCGCCGCAGACGCGACGGCGATCTCAATCCGCCCGACTCGCCGTGATCTGATCGATCAGGTATACGTCGACCAGGTCGGTGACCATGGCCGAGACGGCCTCATCGTCCCCCGAAGGCGCTTCCCCGTCTGCGCGGCCGATGACGGTGTACAGCAGGTAGTGCCCGAAGGCGTTGAACCCCAAAACCGTGGGATTCAAGCCGAGGGTCTGGCTGTCGCCTCCGGCGCGCAGCGCCGCGAAGCCGCCCTCCACGCCGGACTCCAAGTCCGCGCGCAGCGCCTCGGCGGTTTCGGCGTCGGCCAGATTCACCGCCCCCACGGTGGCCACATAGGTTTCCTGCGGGCTCGAGACGGTGGCGCGCACCACCTGGGTGCAGTCGACGTCGGCAAGCAGTTCCACCACCCCGTCGACGGCCGCCTCGCCGCAGTCGTCAAGGGAGTCCGTCCCCAGGACCGGGTAGACGTCGGCGCCCTCCGGAGCCAACACGTCGTCGCTGAACAGCTCTTCGGCTGTCAGCGGCTCGGAGTCGACGTCCCGGGTGGCCAGCAGGTCCTCGGCCGGCTCGGCCTCTTCGGCGACGTCGGAGTCCTCGATCGGCGTCGGCGCCACGGTCTCGCCGGGATCCTCGCGCAGCAGCGACCACACCCCGGCGCCGCAGGCGGCGACCGTGACCACGCCGACGAGGCTTGCCAGCGCGATCAGCCATGACTGTTTCTTTTGCCTGGCGCGTCGGGCGGCGCGCTGCAGCGGGATGGTTTCGAAATTGTCCGCGTTGACCGGCGAGGGCCGTCTTCGGCCGTCGCGCGGCGGCGGGACGGCCGGCTGCCGTCTCGGAGTGTAGGTCGTGCGGACGCCGACGGGGGAATTCGTCGACCGAATGCTGTCGCCGTATTCGGGTTCGATACGAGCGCGCCGTCTTTCATACGACGGCGAAACGCCGACCGGTGGGTCGAAGACCTCGGGTGCGGGCGGCGGGGTTCCAAAGGGAGATTGGCTGTATGCCACGTCGGTCGAGGCTAGTGGATGTAATCGACCCGTCACGGGAGTTCGAGGAATTTCCCTCAATTGGATTAGCGAGAATGGCTGAATGACTGAAGCCGAGCAGTACTTCGCCGCCGAACCTCGCACAGCCATGCGAACCCGCACCGTCGAGTTCGCCGCCGGAGGACGCGACTTCACGCTGACCACGGCGGCCGGGGTGTTCTCCGGCGACCGGCTCGACCCCGGTACCGCGGTGCTGCTGCGCAAAGCGCCGCTGCCGGCCAGCCCCGGAACCTACCTGGACCTCGGCTGCGGCTACGGCCCGGTGGCGTGCACGCTGGCAGCGTGCGCCGGCGGAACGGTGTGGGCCGTCGACGTCAACACGCGGGCCGTCGAGCTGACCGCCGCCAACGCCGCGTCCCTCGAACTGTCCGACGCGGTGCGCGCCGCCGCGCCCGACGACGTCCCCGAACAGACGCGATTCGACGAAATCTGGTCCAACCCGCCGATCCGCGTCGGCAAGGAGGCGCTGCACGAGCTCCTGCTGCGGTGGCTGCCGCGCCTGAAACCCGACGGCGTCGCCTGGCTCGTCGTCGCCCGCCACAAAGGCGCCGACTCGCTGGCGGCCTGGCTGGCCGCCCAGGGCTACGGCGTCGACAAACACGCCAGCCAGAAGGGCTACCGCGTCCTGCGCGTGACGCCCGCAAGCTGACGTCAAGACGTGCGGATCGTCGGCGGCCGGTCCAGCTCGATGCCGAAATGTCGACGGTAAGCCGCCAGCACTTCGGCCTCGGAAGGCAAGGTCTCCTCGCGTTTTTCGCCGTCGGCGGTGACGATCAGGCGGTCGCCGCTGAGCGTCACTCGCCCGTCGTCGGTGACGAGGGAACACGTCAGCGAGCGGCTGAAAGGCGAGTCGGGGGAGTTCGCCTGGTACCAGCACATGGCCGCGAAGTCGGCGAGACGCCGCGGCTTGGCCTCCAGCCGATACTGCGCCTTGCCGTCGAGCAGCACGTCGAGGTCGCCGTCGTCGGCCGGACGCACCCGCGCCGTCCCCGCGGGGTCGGGCTGGTCCGCGCGCGAGTTCAGCCGCAGCGGCCGCTGGGCGAACCGCCCGAAACCCACGTCGACGAGCCACGGTTCGTCGAGCTCGACGCGCAACGCCAGGTGGTCGAACGGCGGCCCCGGCTCGCCGTTGTTGAACACCCGCGCCATCAGCAGCGTCACCGAAAAACCGAGCGCGGAAAGCAAAGCCGCGAACGCCCCGTTCAGCTCGTAACAAAACCCGCCGCGGCGACGCGTCAAGATCTTGTGCCACAACGCGGCCGCATCCAGCACGATCGGCTCGCCCAGATGAATGCTGAGGTTCTCAAACGGCACCGCCCGCACATGCCGCTGCTGCAGCCGCGCCAGCGACTCGACGTCGACCGCGGGCCTTTCCTCCACGCCGAGCCGCTCCAGATAAGCCTCGACGTCGAGCGAACGAATGTTCTCCACAGAGCAAATCCTCGCAAACTCAAGACCCGAACGGAGGCCGCAGTGACCGGCTTCAAGCGGCCGTTTGAGGTCACAAATGTGGTAACATCCAGCTTATGGAGACAGTCGGGCTTCGCGAACTGAGCCATCACACCAGCCAGGTGGTCAACCGCGTACGCAACGGGGAGACGATCGTCGTCACCGATCACGGCAAGCCGGTGCTGCGTCTGGTGCCTGAGGCCGCCGGCGAATCACTGCTGGACCGTTACACGGCGGCCGGCGTCGTCACTCCGGCCGTGGACAGCACGCCGTTCACGGTCCCCGAGGGCCCGGTCGTGGACAACGCGCTGTCCGAAGCCTTGATCGCCGCGCGCGACGAGGAGCGCTGGTGATCTATCTCGACAGCTGTGCGGTGATCAAGCTGATCAAGCCCGAGGTCGAGTCTGAAGCCCTGGTGGCATGGCTGAACAGACACGCGAGCACGCCGCGCGTGTCCAGCACGCTGCTTGACGTGGAAATGGGCAGAGCCTTGCGCCGCGACGCGCCGGAGCTGCTCGACAGACTTCCAGGGGTGCTGGCGCGAATCCATCGCTTCGACATGACCGAGGCCGTCAGGTCGCAGGCCGCGAGCTTCTCCCACCCGCATCTGCACACACTCGACGCGATCCATCTGGCCACCGCGTACCCGTTGCGCAGCCAGCTGACGGCATTCGTCACCTACGACAAACGATTCGAGACGTACGCCGCCGAAACCGGGTTGACGATCGAATCGCCTTCCTGATCGCCCGGCTCAACAACCCAGCCGCGAGATCTGCTCCCGCAGCCGCGTGCCCGTCTCGCCGTCGGCCCGCAGCCGCAGCGGGGAGCGATTCTTACGGTCCACGACGACGGCGACCACCGGCCCGTCGGTCGTCGTCACCCCGACGATGTCCTCCACGGGCGTAAACAGCGGATCGGCGTCGCCGAACCGAAACCACCACTGCTTGATCCTGCGACGCCCGGCGCGAAACGGCAGCATCGCCAGCGCGACGACGGCGAACACCGGCAGCAACACGAACCCGACGACGCTGTCGACCAGGTACTTCAGGAACGGCACGCCGAGCACCGCGGCCGCGATCGCCAGACCCGCCCCGGCGAGCGGCCGTCCCTCGGCGAACTGCACGGCCGCGCCGATCCCGCCGGCCACGAGCGCGAGAAACGAACCGATGTTGACCAGCGCCTCGAGCAGCTCTGCCCACATGCCGCCGTCGCCGCGCAGCTGGATTCCCTGCGGCGTGATCGACACCGCGACCCGGCCGCCGGGTTTGGCCTTGACCCGCGGCAACTCCTCAGACATGCCGCGACTTTATCGGCCCGCGGCCAGCCGCGCCGTCCGTCGCGCCCCTGCGGAGTAGACAACGGCGGGCACCATGGGCGACATGACCGAGCCCGCAACCTGGCAGGCCGCCGATCCCAGCCAGGACTTCGCCGTCCCGTCGCCGTACCTGCGGGCGAAGCGGATACCCGAAGACCTGCCGTTCACGGTACGGCCGTGGAAGAAGATGGCCGCCTTCTTCGGGGGCTGCCTAGGCATGAGCCCTGCGATGTCGTTCATCGGATTGGCGATAAACCTGCCGGAGTTGACGTCTTCGGAGGGTGCCGGCTCTCCGGGTCTCACGCTGGCGATGCTGCTGTGCGCCCTCGTCGGGGCGCCGCTTTACGGCGGCGGCATGGCCTACACCATGGCCTCGGGAGGCCCGCTGATGGCCTGCGACGAACACGGCGTGTGGATCAGAGTCCGCAAGTTCCCGGCCAAATCCATACATCTGCCGTGGAACTCGGTTTACCACGTTTACGTCCGGAAGTGGGTGTTCAGCCGACTGGTGTGCATCGTGCCGCTCGACCCGCAGGCCGGGGCCGGCCTAGGAGTGTGGGCGAACGCCGATCAGGCACTGGCGAAGCTGCTCACCGGCGCGAAGCTCACCGTGCCGACACAGATATCCGACCGCTACGCATTCGAGATCTGTCAGGCGATCGCCTACTACTCCAGCGGGCGCTTCCGGCCTCAGTAGCCTTTCGCCGACATGGGCAGCGGGTTCGGCGGCATCAGCCGCATGTCCTCGACGACCGCGTCCGGCGGCCCCTCCAGGATCCCGATCATGACCTCGGCGGCGCTGCCGGCCGAGATCGCCCGCTGCGGGTCGTATGCGGCGTCCAGATGGGAACGAAAATGCCGCTGCATGTCGGTGTCGGTGTGGCTGGGGTAGAAGCTGGTGACGCGCACGCCGTTGCCGCGTTCCTCGTCGCGCAGCGCGTCGGCCAACGCCTTCAGGCCGTGCTTGCTCGCGGCGTACCCGCCGATTTCCCGGCTGGCCGGGCTCCACCCGGCCCCTGAATTGACGAACAGCACGTGACCGCGCGCCGCCCGCAACGCCGGCAGCAGCAGCCGCGTCAGCTCCGCGGCCGCGACGAGGTTCACGGTCAGCTGGCGCTGCCACGACCCGATCGACAGCTCCGCCACCGCCCCCAGCTCGGCGACGCCGGCGTTGTGCACCAGCGCGTCGAGACGCTCTAGACGCGGCAGCGCCTCGGCCAGCTCCTCCGGCCGCTCCAAATCGGCGACCACCGTGCGACAGCCCAGCTGCGACAGCGCTTCGCGGTCGCGCCCCAGCGCCAGCACGTCCCAGCCGCGTTCGACCAGCCGCTCGGCCAGCTGCCGTCCGATGCCCCGGTTCGCGCCGGTGACCATGATCGTCTTCGACATGGCACGACCCTAAGCAGGCCCGAATTCGCTAGACGTCGCGGGCGAGACCGGGGAGACTCCCGTTCATGGGTTATGTCGACGTCTCCGGGGTCTCCTGCGTGCTTCCCGACGGCAGGACGCTGTTTCGCGACGTGTCCTTCCGGGTCGGGGAGGGCGCGAAGGTCGCGCTGATCGGCGCCAACGGAACCGGCAAAACCACGCTGATGC
>JBOGDN010000340.1:0-1577 GCA_050742995.1 Stackebrandtia sp.
CGTCGGGAAGAATGTCCAGTTCTTCGCTCAGCTCGATCTCGCGATCATCGTCGACGCCGCGCACAGTGGTCACCTTCATCGATCGGCGCTGGATTGTCCGGCCCAGCCTACGATGTTCGCTCAATAATGGAAAACTGGCGTCGTGGCATCTGACCTCGACGTTCTGGAAACTCTCTGTCATCGCTACGCCTTCGGCGACGTGCGCGCTCTGCTGCCCATGGTCGGCCTTTCCGAGGGGGAGCTGCGGCGAATGCGGCGGCTGTGCCTGTTCGGCCAGCGGCTGCTCGACCTCGACGCCGAGGACTTCGACATGACCGAGCACGGCGCCGACCCCGACGCTTCTCCGACATACACCGCGCTCGTCGACCGCGCCCGCGACTGCCGGATGCCGCAGGAGCCGCGCGAGCCGCGGCGCGGGGCGCTGCGCAGCCTGCGTCCGGCCTACGCCCTGCTGCTCGAGGTCGCCGGCGCTCGGCACGTCAGAAACGAGATGGCCAACCTGGTCGCCGTCGTCCACATCATGGAGGAGTACCTGCCGCTGTTGATCTGGGAGTCGGTGTGGGGGCACGCCGGCGACCCGTTGAGCATCGGCGTCGACGTGCGCGGCGACGACAGCCGCTTCGGCTCCGCCGACCGCGAATGCGCCCACAACCGCGCCGACGCCGCGGCCTGCGCGCGCATGCTGCGCGTCGACCAGGCGCCCGGCGAGGGGTGGCGTGCCTACCTGGACCGGCAGCACAGCAACGTCTCGCACGCGCTCGGCGTATGCGCCGCCGAATGCCGCGACAAGTGCGGCGTCGTCAACCAGCTCCCGACGTCTGTTCAGGAATCGCTCGCCGAGCGCTGCGCCGTCGCGCTCGCCTTCGGCGACAGCACCATGATCAAGCTGCGTCACGCCGCTCCCGTGGGGCACGGCTTCGGGGTGCCCTCGGCCGCCGAGGCGGCCGAGACCTGGGAGCACACCCGGCAGGTGCTCGGCAAGCGGGGCGGCGTCGCCGAGGCGGCGCTCGCCGAGGACGGCTACCCGCTTCCGGGGCTGCCCAGCCTGATCTCGGCGCTGGCCGACGCCGAGATCGTCCCGTCCACGCTGCTGCGCGACACCGCCGCGCTGGCCGCGGCCAAACTTGAAGCAGCGGCCGCGACGCTGGCCGACGCGCGATGAGCGAACCCCTCGACGCCGCGCTGGCGCGGCTGCGCGAACTGCTGACCGACCCCGACCGCCTGGTGCGGGCCGTGGCTTCGGGACGCCGGCGCGGCGCCGAGCCCGAGTTCGCCAAGACCGAACTGCGTCCCGTCGCGCTCAAGGACGGGCTGAAGCTGCAGGTGTCGCGTCACGACGGGCGGCGTCCCGTCGTGACCAACGTCGACTTCGACGCCGCCGACGCGCAGCTGGACGCGCTGCTGGCGCAGCCGTACGGCAACTGGCTTGTGGAGACCGTCGACGAGACCGTGCAGCTGCGAGTCACCAAACGCGGCGCCGCGCAGGTGCACCGCGCCGCGGCGCAGCGCGAGCGGGACCTGGAGCACGACCGCATGCGGTCGCATTTGATCGCCGCCGACGACCCGCTGTTCTCGGC
>JBOGDN010000341.1:0-10753 GCA_050742995.1 Stackebrandtia sp.
CGGCCGAGCCGGAGCCCGCTCCGGCGCCGCCGCCGGTCGAGTCGAAGCCCGCGCCTCCGGCGCCCGCTGCGGCCCCGCCTGTGTCCAGTCCCGCGCCGCAACCCCAGACTCGCGACTCCGCCCCCGCGGTACGCGCCCAGTGGGAGCAGATCAAGCAGGCGGCCAAGGACCGCAAGAAGACGGTGGCCGCCTACCTCATGGAGGCAACGCTGTCTGAGGTGGACGGAAACACCCTCGTGCTTTCCTTCAAGCACAGCTTCCACGCCAACGCGCTGCAAAGCAGCGACTCCATGAAGGTGTTCGTCGACGCGGCGTCGTCGGTGCTCGGCGGCGAATGGAAGGTGCGGTGCGTGGTGGACGAGGCCGCCGCGGCCGAGCGGGCGCGTCCGGCGCCGCCGCCCGAAATCCCGAAACCGGCCGCCCCCGTCTCGCCTCCCCCGGCGCCGCCTCGCCCCGTGGCGACCGAGGCCGACGGGTTTCCGACCCAGCCCCCGGACGACCCGTATGACGAGCCTCCGGACGAACCGCCCGAGATTTCCGAGGAGGTCGGCGGAAGCGGGCGCGCGGCCGCCGGCGGGGGAAGTGTCAGCATGGAACAGGCGGTCGGGATCTTCGCCGACAAGACCGGCGCGAAAAGACTTTAAGCGGACCAATCGAGAGGACCACCCATGTTTCCCGAAGGCGGCGGGATGCCCGACATGCAGAACCTGCTCCAGCAGGCGCAGAAGATGCAGGCCGACTATATGGCCGCGCAGCAGGAGCTGGCCGAAGCCGAGGTGTCCGCGGCTTCCGGCGGCGGGCTGGTGACGGCGACGGTGTCGGGCGACGGCGAGCTCAAGAGCGTCTCCATCGACCCCAAGGTCGCCGACGCCGACGACGTGGAAACCCTGGAGGACCTGGTCGTGGCCGCGGTGCACGCGGCGACCGAGGAGGCCAAGGCGCTGGCCGAGGAAAAGATGGGCCCGCTGGCCCAGGCCATGGGCGGCTTGGGCGGCGGCCTCGGGCTGCCGGGACAGTAGCGACGCGATGTACGAAGGAGCGCTGGCAGACCTGGTCGACGAGCTGGGACGCCTGCCGGGCATCGGACCCAAGAGCGCGCAGCGGATCGCCTTCTACATTCTCGGCGCCGACAACGCCGACGTGGACCGGCTGACCGACGCGCTGCGCACGGTCAAGGAGCAGGTCCGGTTCTGCACCATATGCGGCAACGTCGCCGTGGAGGACCAGTGCCGCATCTGCCGGGATCCGCGACGCGGCGACGACGCCATCTGCGTCGTGGAGGAGCCCAAGGACATCGTCGCCGTGGAGCGCACCGGCGAGTTCCGGGGCCGCTATCACGTCCTGGGCGGGGCGATCAACCCGCTCGACGGCGTCGGGCCGGAGGACCTGCGCATCCGCGAGCTGCTGCAGCGGCTGCAGGCCGGCCTCACCAAAGAGGTCATCATCGCCACCGACCCGAACACCGAGGGGGAGGCCACCGCCACCTACCTGTCGCTGACGCTCAACCCGATGGGCCTGAAGGTCACCCGACTGGCTTCGGGACTGCCCGTCGGCGGCGACTTGGAGTACGCCGACGAGGTCACGCTCGGCCGCGCCTTCGAGGGCCGTCGCACGGTCACGTAAGTAGCCAAACGATTTTGAAACGATTCGGTATCAACCCCCCACTATGTGCTTCACACTGCGCCTAACGGGTACTAGGGTCGGTGCAGCATGTCTTCGTGCCTGTGACGCCATAGACACTTCTATTAAGGCGAGCAAATGACCAAACGCACTGCGAGGAAGCTGCTCGCGGCGGCCGCCGTGAGCGCTGTAGCCCTGACAACAGCCTGTACAGCCGAGCCTTCGGGGGAAGACCGCAACGAGAACGAGGCCTTCGTCTTCGGAGTCCCCGACGACCCGCGGACCATGGACCCCGTCTTCGACTCCGGCGGCGAGACCTTCCGCGTCACCCGTCAGGTGTTCGACACCCTTCTGGACCACAAGCCCGGCGGCACCGAACTCGAGCCCGGCCTCGCCGAGAAATTCACCCCGTCCGAAGACGGCCTGGCATACGAGTTCCAGCTGCGCGAAGGCGTGACCTTCCACGACGGCGCGGAGCTGGACGGCGAAGCCGTGTGCGCCAACTTCGACCGCTGGTACAACTTCGAAGGCGCCTACCAGGACAGCAGCATCTCCTACTACTGGAACAACCTCTTCGGCAGCTTCGCCAAGGACGAACGCCCCGAAGACCAGCAGACCAGGCAGAAGTACAAGGGCTGCACCGCGGACGGCATGACGGCCACCATCGAGATGAACGAGCCCTCGGCGAACTTCCCCGCCGCGTTCAGCATGGCCACCACCGCCATTCTCAGCCCGAAGACGCTTGAGAGCATCACCGACGACCAGATCGAGGCCGTCGGCGACCCGCTGCCCGACTACACCCAGATGGAGGACGACTCCGTCGAGCTCGCCGGAACCGGACCCTTCAAGCTGAAGGAGTGGGACCACGGCGCCGGCGAGGTCAAGCTGGAGCGCTTCGACGACTACTGGGGCGATCCCGCCAAGGTCAAGAACCTGATCTTCAAGGCCTACGACGACGAGAACGCCCTGAAGCAGGCCCTGGAGTCCGGCAACATCCACGGTTACGACCTCGCGCCGCCGGCCCACGCCAAGGAGCTGGAGGACGCCGGGTACCAGGTGCCCAAGCGCGACGTGTTCAACATCCTCTACCTGGCCTTCCAGCAGGAGACCTCCGAGGACCTGGGTGACAAGAAGGTGCGCCAGGCGCTGGCGCACGCGGTGAACCGGCAGAACATCGTCGACCGAATCCTCCCCGAGGGCGGAGAGGTCGCCACCCAGTTCATGCCCGACACGGTCGGGGGCTGGTCTGAGGACGTCGCCACGTACGACTACGACGCCAAGAAGGCCGAGGACCTGCTCAAGGATGCGGGCGCCGAGAACCTGAAGCTCGACTTCTGCTGGCCGACCGACGTCAGCCGGCCGTACATGCCTTCGGTGAAGGACATCTACGAAAGCGTCAAGAGCGACCTGGAAGCTGTCGGCGTGACCGTCGAAGAAAAGCCCATGGAGTGGGCCGACTACATCCCAAGCACCAGCAGCGGCGAATGCAGCCTCTACCTGCTTGGCTGGACCGGCGACTTCAACGAGGGCTACAACTTCATCGGCACGTGGTTCGACTCGTACACCGAAGAGTTCGGAATGCGCAACGACGAGATCTTCGACAAGATGGCCGAGGCCGACGCCGAGCCGGACCCCGAAGCGCGCGACGCGCTCCTGGCTGAGGCCAACGTCCTGATCATGGACGAGCTGCCCGGTCTGCCGATCTCGAGCTCGCCGCCGTCCATGGTGTTCGCCGAGGACGTCGAACCTCCGACGACCTCCCCGCTGACGCAGGAGGACTTCGCCGAGGTCAGTTTCAAATAGCAGTGTGACGAGACGTGCGCTCGTCTGACGCACGTGTGGCGGCCGGCGCTCCGGCCGCCACACGTCATTACATGACATGCGCGGCGCGCAAGCCGTCGCGGGAAGAAGGCAGAACAACCAGTGTTGCGCTACATCGTCAAGAGGCTGCTGCAGCTGATACCGACCCTCGTGGGGCTTTCGGTGCTGCTGTTCGCGTGGCTGCGGCTGCTGCCGGGCGGTCCGGAGAACGCGCTGCTGCCGGACAACGCCACGCGGGAGCAGCGGGAGGCGCTGCGGCAGTCCATGGGGCTCAACGAGCCGCTCCACGTCCAATACGGCATCTTCGTCAAAAAACTGATGCAGGGCGACCTGGGCACCACTCTGGATGGACGCCCGGTCGCCACCGAGCTCGCCGAGCGCTTCCCCGCGACCATCGAACTCGCCTTCACGGCGATGCTCATCGCGGTGTGCGTCGGAATCCCGCTGGGCTACCTCGCCGCCCGCCGTCGCGGCTCTGCCCTCGACGTCGGCGCGGTGACCGGATCGCTGGTCGGGATTTGCATTCCCGTGTTCTTCCTGGCCTTCATCCTCAAGCTTTTCTTCGCGGTGAAGTGGAACCTGCTGCCCGACAGCTCCCGGCTCACCACGGGGCTGGACTACACCGACGTCACCGGGTTCCGGGTCCTCGACGGTCTCATCACCGGCGAGCTGGCCATCGCCAGCGACGCCCTGGCCCACCTGATACTTCCCGGGCTGGCGCTTTCTTCCATCCCGGTGGCCGTCATCACCCGCATGACCCGGGCCAGCGTCCTTGAAGTGCTCGGCGAAGACTACGTGCGCACCGCCGAATCCAAGGGCCTCAAAGCCCGGGTGATCCGCACGCGCCACGTGCTTCGCAACGCCATGCTGCCGGTGATCACCGCGATCGGCCTGCTCAGCGGCGCGTTGCTGGCCGGCGCCGTGCTCACCGAAAGCGTCTTCGCCTTCGGAGGGCTGGGGTCGTTCGTCTACCAGTCGACGCAAAACCGCGACTACGAGGCGATCATGGGCTGCATCCTGCTCATCGCCACGGTGTACGTCCTGGTGAACCTGCTGGTGGACCTGTCTTACACCCTCTTCGACCCGAGAGTGCGGGTGCGGTGATGTCGACCAAGACCGACAAGATCGACCGGCTGGCCGAGCTCACCGCGCAGTCGGAGCGAACCGAAGGCGCCAGCCTGTGGGTCGAGGCGCTGCGCAGACTGCGCCGCAACCCCATGGCGATCGTGGGCGCGTCCATTGTGGCGATATTCGTGCTTATGGCGATCTTCTCGCCCCTGCTGGCGCCCTACGATCCCGTCGCGCAGACCTGGCGCGACGAAGTGCTGCTCAACCAGAACGTGTTCGTGGGGCCGCGTGCCGACAACTGGCTCGGCCTTGACCACCAGGGCCGCGACGAGCTGTCCCGGATGCTCGTGGGCGCGCAGCAGTCCCTGCTGGTCGGCGTGGTCGCCACCGTGCTCGGTTTCGCCGTCGGCGCGCTGCTCGGCGGGGTGGCCGGCGCCGGCGCCGGCCTGGGCGGCGGCTGGGGTCGCCGCCTCGACATGGTGCTGATGCGCTTCGTCGACATGATGCTCGCGGTCCCGTCGCTGCTGTTGGCGGTGAGCGTGGCGGCCATCCTCGGGCCAAGCCTGGCCACGGTGATGATCGCCGTCGGGGTGGCCCAGATACCGATCTTCGCCCGGCTGCTGCGCGGCAGCATGCTGGCACAGTCCCAAAGCGACTATGTGCTCGCCTCGACAGCGCTTGGCCTGCGGCGCAGGCGCATCGTGCTGTCGCACGTGCTGCCGAACTCGCTTGGCCCGGTCATCGTGCAGGCCACGCTGACGCTGGCCACGGCGATTATCGACGCGGCGGCGCTTTCGTATCTCGGCCTTGGCAACCCGGACATCTCGCATCCGGAATGGGGCGGGATGCTCGCCGACGCGCAGCGGTTCCTGGGACCGGCGCCGCAGCTGGCGGTCTATCCGGCGCTGGGCATTATCGTCACCGCCCTCGGGTTCACCCTGCTGGGTGAGGCGATGCGGGAGTCCCTCGACCCGAAGCTGAGGAAGTAAGCCATGTCTTTGCTGACAGTGGAAGACCTTTCGGTGACCTTCAGCCGCAAGGGCCAGAAGCCGACGCGCGCCGACGACGGCGTGTCCTTCTCCGTCGACGACGGCGGCATCCGCGGCCTGGTCGGCGAGTCCGGCTGCGGAAAGAGCGTCACGTCGCTGGCGCTGATGGGCCTGCTCGGCAAGCGGGGCGTGACCGTCTCCGGCCGCGCCGACTTCGACGGGACCGACCTGTTGAAGCTGCGCGACAACGAGATCCGCGACCTGAGGGGCTCGCAGCTCGCGATGATCTTTCAGGACCCGCTTTCGTCGCTCAACCCCGTGGTGCCCATCGGGGTGCAGGTCACCGAGATCCTGAAGCGCCACCGCGGAATGACCGGCGCCCCGGCCCGCGCCGAAGCCGCCGACCTGCTCGACCGGGTGGGCATCCCCGACCCGACCCGGCGGCTCAAGGAATACCCGCACGAGCTGTCGGGAGGCATGCGCCAGCGCGCGCTCATCGCCATGGCGGTGGCGTGCGCGCCGCGGCTGCTCATCGCCGACGAGCCGACGACCGCCCTCGACGTGACGATCCAGGCGCAGATCCTCGAGCTGCTCAAGGAGCTGGTCGACACCGAGGGGACCGCGCTGCTCATGATCACCCACGACCTGGGCGTCGTGGCCGGCATGTGTTCGGACATCAGCGTGATGTACGCCGGCCGGGTGGTCGAGGAGGCCGCGCGGCACGGGCTGTTCGTCGCGCCGACGCACCCGTACTCGTCGGGGCTGCTCGGCTCGATACCGCGTCTCGACGCGCCCAAGGGCGAGCCGTTGACGCCGATCCGCGGCTCCATCAACGACGTCATCGACTGGCGGGACGGCTGCGCCTTCGCGCCGCGCTGCGACCGCTACCTGATGGAGTGCCTGACCGGTCCGCCGGACCTGGTCGAGTCGCTCACCGAGCACAAGTACCGCTGCGTCAACCCGGTAGAGCATCACGAGGAGACCGCGGAGGCGACCCGATGAGCCTGCTGGAGATCGAGGACCTCAAGGTCCACTTCCCGATCAAGAAGGGCGTCTTGATCGAGCGCGTCGCCGGACACGTATACGCCGTGGACGGGGTCTCGCTTTCGGTGGAGCAGGGCCAGACCTACGGCTTGGTGGGAGAGTCGGGCTGCGGCAAGACCACGCTCGGCCGCGCGGTGCTGCGGCTGGTCCCCGTCACCGCCGGCAGCGTCCGGTTCCGCGACGTCGACCTGGCGAAGCTGTCCGTGGAGGACATGCGGCGGCAGCGGAGTCGGCTGCAGATGGTGTTCCAGGACCCGATGAGCAGCCTCGACCCGCGCCAGAACGTCGCGTCGATCCTGAGCGAGGGCCTGCACGCGCACGGCGTGGGCGTCGACTCGCGCGGCAAGGTCGACCGCAAGCTGCTGCGGGAGCGCATCGACACCACCCTCGACGCCGTCGGCCTGCCGCGCAACGCGCTTTCGCGCTACCCGCACGAGTTCTCCGGCGGGCAGCGGCAGCGCATCGGCATCGCCAGGGCGCTGGTGCTGCAGCCGGACCTGATCATCTGCGACGAGCCGGTGTCCGCGCTCGACGTGTCGATCCAGGCCCAGGTGCTGAACCTGCTCGAGGAGATCCAGGAAAACCTGGGCGTGGCCTACATGGTGATCGCCCACGACCTGGCCGTGGTGCGGCACATCAGCGACGTCCTCGGCGTGATGTACCTGGGCGGGCTCGTCGAGGAGGCGCCGAGCGACCTCATCTACGCCGAGCCGCGGCACCCGTACACCAAGTCGCTGATGTCGGCGGTTCCCGTCCCCGACCCCGACGTGGAGGACGCCCGCGAGCGCATTCTGCTGCAAGGCGATCTGCCTTCGCCGTCCAATCCGCCGCCGGGGTGCCGTTTCCAGACCCGCTGTCCGTGGAAACAAGAGACCAGATGCGCCGACGAGCGCCCCGAGCTGCGCGTGGTGAGCGAAGGGCATCGGGTGGCCTGCCACTGGGCCGAGCAGATCGCGGCCGGCGAAATCCGCCCCAGTTCGGAGCTTGCCGCCCCGATCCTCCCCGGCGCCACGGTCCAGGACAAATAGGGGGCCGGACGTGACGCCCGAAGAGATCGAGCAGGCGATGTTCCGCGTCGCCGGTCGCGGATACGACGAGCGGCAGGTCGACGAATTCCTGGACCAGGCGATCGCGCGGGTCAAACAGGGGCTGCCGCCGCTGGACGGCCCGCCGCCCGCGTTCGGCCGCGCGCTGCGCGGCTACAACCGGGCCGAAGTCGACGCGTTCGTCGCCCGACTCGGCGGCGCGGCGGCCGTTGAGGACCGTCGCGCCGATATTCGTCCGCCCGCCCAGTCCGCGGTCGAAGAACCCAAGCAGGGCTTCCTGCGACGTCTGCTCGGCGGCTGAGCGCTCTCACCAGATCGGGCGCAGCCGTCCCGGCGTCGCGATGCGGGACAGGTCCGCGGCCAGCGCGGCGACCCGGTCGCGCCCCAGCGTCTTGGACCATTCCTCCACGACCTCGGCCGCGGCCTGCTCGGCGGCGCGGGCGGCTTCCCATCCGCGGTCGGTGAGCGTCAGCAGCTTGGCGCGGGCGTCGGCGGGGTGGGGGCCTCGCGCGACGTACCCCTTTGCGACCAGCTCCTCGGTCAGCTGGCTCGCTGCCTGCTTGGTGACGCCGAGATGGGCGGCGAGCTCGCTGACGGTCGCCCCGGAGGGCGCGATCCGCGCGAAGGCGAATCCGCAGGCGGGGCGCAGGTCGTCGAATCCCCGGTCGCGCACGCCGGCGCCGATGCGCTCGACCAGGGTTCCGGCCGTCGACAGGAGCAGGAAGGCGGCGGCGATGCCGGTCGAGTCGTTCACACGGTCATCTTCGCACGCTGGTCAAGCTGCTTGACTTTCTGATAAAGTCAAGCAGCTTGACTAAATTGAGAGGAGCCGACATGACCGTCTTCCCCGCCTCCGAGGCGACCGTCCACACCTTCGGCGCCAGCCGTTTCAGCTCCTTCGTCGCGCCAAGTCGCGGCGGCGGCGAGCTGTGCGCGTGGCGGCTGGACGTCCCCGCGCGCACGCGCAACGCCGTCCACCGGGTCAGCCGCGAGGAGGTGCTGTTGGTGCTGGAGGGCGCGCTGGAGCTGATCCGCGACGGCGAGTCGCTCCGGGCCGAGGCCGGCGACGCGATCGTGATCGCGCCGGGCGTCGACGTGGCCGTCGACAACCCGGACGACCGTCCCGCCGCCGCCTGGGTCACCACGAGCGCCGGCTTCGAGGGAACCCTGTCCGACGGAACCGTCTTCGTCCCGGAGTGGGTGAAGTGAGAGGTCGTCACCCCGCCCGGTTGACGGCGCTGGCGACGGCGCGCATCGAGGCGGTGACGATGTTCTCGTGCACCCCGGCGCCCCACAGCGTCTCCTCGCCGATCTGGCATTCGACGTAGGCGGCGGCCTGCGCGGTCTCGCCGGCGGTGAGGGCGTGCTCGGAGTAGTCGCACACCGCGACCGCGACGCCGACGCCGGCGAGCGCGTCCACGAACGCCGAGATCGGGCCGTTGCCGACGCCGGACACCTTGCACTCCTCGCCGTCCAGCGAGATCTTCGCGTCGACGGTGACCTCGCCGTCCGCGGTCGCCGACGAGGTGTGGTCGCCGATGACGACGCGCGGCGCGGTCTGCTCGTCCACGGAGTATTCCCGCGAGAAGATGCCGAACATCGCCGCCGGCGTGACCTCGCCGCCGCTGACGTCGGTGTGCGCCTGCACCACGCCGGAGAACTCGATCTGCATGCGGCGCGGCAGGTCCAGGCCGTACTCGGCCTTGAGGATGTAGGCGACCCCGCCCTTGCCGGACTGGGAGTTGACCCGGATGACCGCCTCGTAGGAGCGGCCGAGGTCGACCGGGTCGATCGGCAGGTACGGCACGGCCCATTCGTGTTCGGCGACCGGAACCCCGGCGGCCTTCGCGTCGGCCTCCAGCGCGGCGAAGCCCTTGTTGATGGCGTCCTGGTGCGAGCCGGAGAACGCGGTGTACACCAGGTCGCCGGCGTAGGGGTGGCGTTCGTGCACCGGCAGCTGGTTGCAGTGCTCGACGGCCCGCTTGACCGCGTCGATGTCGGAGAAGTCGATCTTCGGATCGACGCCCTGGCTGAACAGGTTCAGCCCCAGCGTCACCAGGTCGACGTTGCCGGTGCGCTCGCCGTTGCCGAACAGGCAGCCCTCCACCCGGTCGGCGCCGGCCATGACTCCCAGCTCGGCGGCGGCCACGCCGGTGCCGCGGTCGTTGTGCGGGTGGATCGACAAGACGACGGACTCGCGACGCGGCAGGCGGCGGTGCATCCATTCGATCGAGTCGGCGTAGACGTTGGGCGTGGCCATCTCGACCGTGGCAGGCAGGTTCACGATCAGCGGCCGGTCCGGCGTCGGGTCGACGACCTCGATCACCGCGCCGCACACCTCGACGGCGTACTCCAGCTCGGTGCCGGTGTAGGACTCCGGCGAGTACTCGTAGCGGATCTCGGAGTCCGGGGTCTCGATTTCGGCGTACTTGCGGCACAGCCGGGCGCCCTGCGTGGCCACGTCGGAGATTCCGGCCTTGTCCATGCCGAACACCACGCGGCGCTGCAGCACCGAGGTGGAGTTGTAGAAGTGGACGATGGCGCGCTTGACGCCCCGCAGCGACTCGAAGGTGCGGGCGATCAGGTGTTCGCGGCACTGCACCAGCACCTGGATGACGACGTCGTCGGGGATCAGATCCTCTTCGATGAGGCTGCGGACGAAGTCGTAGTCGGCCTGGCTCGCGGCGGGGAAGCCGACCTCGATCTCCTTGTAGCCCATGCGTGTCAGCAGGTCGAACATGCGGCGTTTGCGCTGCGGCGACATCGGGTCGATGAGCGCCTGGTTGCCGTCGCGCAGATCCACGGCGCACCACGTCGGCGCGGTCTCGATGCGTGCGGTCGGCCAGGTGCGGTCGGGCAGGTCGACGTCGAACTGGCGATGGTAAGGCTGGTACCGCTTGACCTTGGCGGCAAAACTGGACATGGGCTTCTTGGCTCCTCATGCGGGAAAAGTCATCGGGAAGATCAGAATTTCTTCGACCGGCGCACGAACAACTCCGCGGACGGGGAGCCAGCTCGCTATCGAGCCCCGCCGCGGCAACCAAGAAGCAGTTCACGCCACATGATGTGCGAAACCCTACGCCATTCCCGCCGTCGGCGTCCCGTTCTCCCGAATTTTGAGAGATCGCTCCCACAGAAGCGACCTCCCTCACACGCCCAGCGCCC
>JBOGDN010000342.1:0-14215 GCA_050742995.1 Stackebrandtia sp.
GGCCAGCGGAGTGGCCGGCGTCTTCGGCGGCGCGTTGTGCGACGACGTCAAGTGCCCGCCCGACGCCGAATGGACGCAGCCGGCCGACGGACCCGTAGGTTCGACCTTCCGCAGCGAAGAGCGTCCCGACCACGACGGAGTGGATCTGCTCGCCGAGCGCGGCGCGGAAGTGGTCGCCGCGTCGGCCGGGGTGGTGACCACCTCGATATGCCAGGCGTCCAAGGACGGCGACGACTACGGCTGCGACCGGGACGGCTCGTGGGAGGTGCTCGGCTGCGGCTGGTTCGTCAAGATCCGGCACGCCCACGACGTCGCCACCATGTACTGCCACTTCGGGCAGCAGCCGGAAGTCGAGATCGGAGACGCGGTCACGACCGGCCAACTGCTCGGCTACGTCGGCTCGACCGGAAACTCCTCCGAGCCGCACCTGCACTTCGAAACTCAGACCGGCGGAAACTTCGGCTCGACGGGCGCGGTCGACCCCGTCGACTTCATGGCCGACCGAGACGCCCCGCTGGAATGAAGTCGACACAGAGGGTGTTCGCCGGGCAACTCAAACAGTGCTAGCATTGCTTGAAATGCTGGAAGCGAGGTGGGCTGTGATGTCGACGCTGACGGTACGTGACGTGCCTGACGAGGTCAAAACCAAACTGAGAGTAAGAGCGGCTAAACACGGTCGCTCAATGGAAGCCGAAGTTCGGAGCATCCTTGCGGAAACGGTCCTCCGCTCCCCTGAGAGCGAGGATCTCGTGGAGTTGATGCGCGCACCGTTCGAGGACATAGGCGGAGTCGAATTGGAGCTGCCGTCGCGCCGCAGCGTGCCTCGAGCGGCGGAGTTCAAGGAGTGATCGTTCTCGACACCAATGTCGTTTCTGAGGTGATCGGACCCCGTCCCGACAAACATGTTGTTTCGTGGGTGCATTCGTGCGTTGTGACCCAGACCTACATCACGTCTGTGACTGCGGCGGAGTTGCTCTACGGGGTCGCCAAACTACCTCAGGGACGCCGCAAGGACATGCTCGCGGAAAAAGTCCAGAACATGTTGAGGGACGCGTACGACGGTCGCATTGAGCCGTTCGATGTCGCGGCGGCAGGTCACTACGCGATGATCGTTGCGTCTCGTGAAGGAAAGGGCCGTCCAATCGAGGTCGCGGACGCGCAGATCGCGGCCATTTGCCGCAAGCACGGCGCGACGTTGGCTACGCGCAACGCCAAGGACTTCGAGGGGACCGGTGTAGAAGTCGTCAACCCATGGGAGGCGGACTGACCGGCCGCGCCGTCACTCCAGAATCTTGTGGAGATGCTTTTCGACCGTCGGCATGACCTCGTCGACGGTCACGTCCCGCCCCAGCTCCCTGCTCAGCGACGTGACGCCGGCGTCGCTGATGGAGCAGGGGACGATGCGGTCGTAGTAGGTCATGTCCGGGTCGCAGTTCAGCGCGAAACCGTGCATCGTCACCGCCCAGCGCACCCGCACGCCGATGGCGCAGATCTTGCGCTCGGGGCCGCGCTCGTCAGCGGGAAGCCACACTCCGGTGCGGTCGCGCATCCGGCCCACCGCGTGGACGCCGAGTTCGGCGCACACCGCCGAGATCGCGTCCTCCACACGGCGCACGTAAGCCACCACGTCGATGGGCTTGGACAGCTTCACGATCGGGTAACCGACGATCTGGCCCGGGCCGTGCCAGGTGACGTCGCCGCCGCGGTCGACCTCGACGACCGGCGTGCCGTCCTGCGGCAGCGTCCACGCCGGGGTGCGCCGCCCGGCCGTGTACACGCTGGGGTGCTCCAGCAGCATCACCGTGTCGGGGATCTGGTCGTCGATGCGTTTTTGCTGTAGCTGTCGCTGCGTTTCCCAGGCCGTCTCGTAGTCGACGACTCCGGGTTTGTCGACGACCGGCGATCCAGCGCGCGCCGTGGTAGTCACCCCAGAAGCCTAGTCTGCGCGGCGCGCGGCGACGAGGCGTAGAGTCGCACACGCGCGGACGTAGCCACGAGCCCTGGCCGCCGCACGCCCCGGAGCAGACGAAAGGACTCGGACAGTGCGTTTTTCACCGAGGCTGTCCCTGATCGCCGCGCCCCTTGTTTTGGCGCTGGCGACGACCGCCTGCGGGTCGTCGAGCGCGGAAGACGAAGTGCCGAGCAACTACAGGATCGAGCAGGCCGACCGGGACGACATGCCCGACGAGGTCCAGGAGATCCTCGACAGCGGACGCATCATGGTGGGAACGATCCTGAGCACGCCGCCGATGGGCCAGCGCGACGAGATGACCGGCCGCGCCGAGGGCTTCGACGCCGAGATCGCGCGGATCGTGGCGCAGCGGATTTTCGGCAACGTCGGCGAGGGCGATAATTTGTTTTTCGTGGAGCCGGATCCGCGCGACCGCGAGGGCGCCATCCAGGACGGCACCGTCGACATCGTGACCGCGGCCTTCACGATCACCGACGAACGCAAACAGGCGGTCGGGTTCGCCGGGCCTTATTACGTCGACGGCCAGTCGATCATGACGTTGGCCGAGGATCCCGTCGACGACATGGAGGGGCTCGCGGGGAAGAAGGTCTGCGCCGTCGAGAATTCGACGTCGTACAAGAATGTGGGAAAGCAGAGCCCGGACGCCGACCTCACCCCGGCCACCAGCTGGACCGAGTGTTTCGACGGTCTGGTGAGCGGCACGTACGACGCGGTCAGCACCGACGGTCTGATCTTGCGGGGGATGTCCCTGGCGAACCCCGGGATGTTCCACGTGTCTGAGACGACGTTCTCGGACGAGCCGCTGGGCATCGGAGTGCCCAAAGGCGCCGACGGGCTGCGCGAATTCATCAATGACACCCTCGAGCTCGCCTTCGAGAACGGCGACTGGGAGCGGGCCTTCGACCGGACGCTTGCCCCCGCCGAGGTGCCGCTGCCCGAAACGCTCCCCAAAGTCGACCGCTACGAAGACACCTTCTAACTCCACGCCCCGCTCCCGCACCGCTTGGCGCCGGGGGGTTCTCGCAATCCTTTGGCCCGGCGATCGGCGTGTCGCTTGACACTAGACTCCCTCTCGTAATGAAATTGGTTTCCAATTCCAGTAACGAGAGGAACCGGATATGAAGATCGCTTTCGTCGGCAAAGGCGGCAGCGGCAAGACCACGCTGGCCTCGCTGTTCGCGCGCCGCGCCGCCGAATCCGGTCACCAGGTGCTCGCCGTCGACGCAGACGTCAACCAGCACCTGGCGGCCGCCCTCGGCATGGACGAGGAGTCGGTCGCGGCCCTGCCGTCGCTTGGCGAGCACATCGACCAGATCAAGGAGTACCTGCGGGGCGACAATCCCCGCGTCCCCTCGGCCGACCAGATGGTCAAGACCACCCCGCCGGGCCGCGGCTCGCGGCTGCTGACCGTCTCCGAAGACAACCCGCTCTACCAGGCGTGCACCGTGTGGTTCGCCGGGCTGCGGCTGGCCGCCGCCGGCGGGTTCGCCGAGGACGATCTTGGCGTGTCCTGCTATCACTCCAAGGTGGGCGCCGTCGAGTTGATGCTCAACCACCTTGTGGACGGCCATGAGGAGTACGTCGTCGTCGACATGATCGCCGGCGCCGAGGCCTTCGCGTCCGGGATGTTCACCCGCTTCGACCGCACCTTCCTGGTGTGCGAGCCGACGGTGCGCAGCGTCGGCGTTTACAAGCAGTACGCCGGCTACGCCGCCGACTACGACGTGCCGATCTCGGTGATCGGCAACAAGATCGACGAGCCCGAGGACGTGGACTTCCTGCGCCGCCACGTCGGCGACGCGCTGTTCGGCTGGCTCGGACGCTCGAAGTATGTCAAGGCCGCCGAGCGCGGCGACCTTGGTCCGGTTGGCGGACTTGAGCCGGAGAACCTCGCCGTCGTCGACTCTGCCCGCGAGCTGGTGGAGCTGGGCGGCAAAGACTGGGCGAAGTTCAACCGCCAGGCGCACGAATTCCACCGCCGCAACGCCGAAGCCTGGGGAAACTCGCGCGCGGGCGTCGACCTCGGCGAGCAGATCGACCCGGAGTTCGTGCTCGGCCCGCAAGCTCTCGGTGCGGATCACCACACGCTGAGAGTCTGATACGCGACAGTGCGGAGTCATCCGGCCCGCAAAGATTTCCAATAGCCGACGAAGAGGAGAGCCGTTATGTCCCTTGATGTATCGCCGAAGCTGCTTGAGGCCGCCGAGCGCGGCGAGGTCTCAAACGCCGAGTTCGTCGACTGCGTCCGCACGTCCCTTCCGTACGCCTGGTCGTTGATCAGCCGCGTCGTCGACGACTTGCGAAGCGGAGGCGGCGAGTTCGCCGACAACGTCGTTCCGCCGCCGGACGAGGCCTCGCGCGGCCAGCTGCTGCGCGCCCTGGCCTCCGACGCCATACGTGGCGGCCTGGAGCGACACTTCGGCGTGAAGCTCGCCTTCCAGAATTGCCACCGCGTGGCGGCGTTTCCGGCGTCCGCGGTCGACGGCGATCGGTATCGCAAGTTCATCTCGCCTGTAGGCCAGTTGCGCAATCAGTCTCCCGAACTTCGGGACTGCTGAACGACGCCATCAGCGAGCGGGTCGGTTTTTGCCGAGCCGGCCCGCTCCTTCTCCACCCGAGAAGAGGGGGGATCGCGCATGCGCGTAGACCTGTTTCTCATCGGCGACTCCGTCCACAACCGACCCGAACAGGTCCCGTCGCTGCTCGTCGAGTACGGCGCGACCGCCGAACGCAGCGGCTTCGACGGCGTCTGGCTCGCCGAGCACCACTTCATCCGGTACGGCGCCTGCCCCTCGGCGACGCTGCTCGCCGGGCACCTGCTGGCCAGAACCAGCACGCTGCGAGTGGGGACGGCCGCGTGCGTGCTGTCCAATCGGCATCCCGTCGCCCTCGCCGAAGAAGCGGCCATGCTGGACGGACTGTCCGGCGGACGCTTCATGCTCGGCGTCGCCCGCGGCGGCCCCTGGGTCGATCTCGAGGTCTTCGGCGTCGGCGAGGCGCGATTCGCGCGCGGCTTCCCCGAATCGCTCGACCTGCTGCTGGACTGGACGTCGGGCGCCGATCGCGTCGGCGCCGCCGGCGAGTTTTTCTACTTCCGTCCGGTCGACGTGCTGGCCAAGCCCTCGGGCGATCTCGGCGTGTGGGTCGCCGCCACGTCCGAGGACACGGTGGAGACGGCAGCCCGGCGGGGTCTGCCGCTGCTGCTCGGCGTGCACGCCTCCGAGGAGGAGAAAGCCGCGCTGCTGCGTCGCCACGCCGAGGTCGCCGCTTCCTGCGGCCACGACCCCGACGGCTTCGAGCACGCCGCCGTGTACCTGGCGCACGCAGCCGACTCCGCCGAAGCCGCCCGCGACCGTCTGCGCCGGCCGTTGACCGAGTGGCTCGCCGAAGGAGTCGGCGACTACGTGCGGCTCAACGGAAGCCGAGGCAGTCGCGACCAGGCCGGCTACGCCGAGCGGCTGCTCGGCTCGCCGCTGGTCGGCCCGGCCTCCGAAAGCGCCGTCGCCGCGGCCGCCGAGATCGGCCTGAAGCGGATCCTGCTGCTTGTGGAGGGACCGCGCGAGCCGCGGGCCGTGCGGGAGAACATCGAGCGTCTCGGCGCGCGGCTGCTGCCCGCGTGCGAGCGGCTGACGTCGGCGGCGCGGCGCGGCTAGGGCCTGTGTGAGAATCCTCTTCCGTCGCGAGCGGCCTCCAGGTGGCGACGGCTTGCGAAGCGTCGTCGTTTCGAGTTTTCTCGCAAGGCGGAGGTGCTGCGGCATGCCGGTGTTGTATGCAGGAGTGCCGACAACGCCGCGAGGCGCCGCCTGGTGGACGCGCAGCAGGAAACGGGGTTCTCACACAGGCCCTAAAAGGGCCAGCTCGGTCTCGGCAGCGGAATGTCCGGAACCGGAATGTCGGGAGTGAACGGCCCGGTCGGAATGTTCGGGGTGGGTATGCGCCAGCCCGGGGACTCGGAGCTCGGCTCGTGGTTCCCGGTGACCTCGTCGCCGTTGCCGGTGATGATGAGGCCCATGTTGTCGCGGGCTTCGTTCCCGTCGTCCCAGTACTCCGAGTGCGCGTCGACGGTCCTGCGTCCGATGGGAATGGACTTCCAGTCGCCGCGGGTTCCGTCGTCGCTTTCGAAGCGCTGCCCGCCGAAGTCGGAGCTGGTGGGGTCCGGGCCGTGGCCGCTGAGCGTGACGCCGGTGCCGGGAATGTGGACGGTGGAGTTCGTGTCGGGAACCAGCCCGATGATGTCGTACTTGGCGCGAGTGGAGTAGACGTTGTCGGGGTTGATGCCCAGGTCGGAGGCGTTGTCGACGCCCACGCCCGGGCTGCCGACGAAGACTATGTTGTCGGCGTTCAAACCGTATTCGCTCGCGGCGTGTCCGACGAGGGTGGTGCCGTAGGAGTGCCCCACGACGGTGTTGTGGGAGCCGTTCTCGCTGGTGGCGCGCAGACCTTCCTGGAAGCTGCTGAGTTCGTCGCCGCCGCGCGTGGCGAAGTCCGGGTTGACGGCGTTGAACAAATCGTCGGGCGCGTCGTAGCCGAGCCACATGATGCCGGCGGTCTCGGCATCGGGGTCAAGCTGGCCGGCGTCGAAGACCATCCGGTCGACGCGGTTCATCTCGCTGTCGACGCTGGCCAGATCCGCGCCCGTGCCCGGCACGTGCGTGAAGACGTTGTCGGCGGTGTCGGGGTTGCCGTTGGACACGATGGCCTTGCCGTCGCCTTCGGTGTCCAGCCCGAGCAGCATGTAATCGTCGTTCTCGTCGAGACGTGCCTGGATGGCGTCCAGGCCGCGTCTGGAGTCCGCGAGGTCTTTGTACTCGTCGCTTTCGGGGTCGAGCCCGTCCATCTCGGACTCGATGCGCTCGAGTTCGTTCTCCAGGTTGATCTGATTGGCCTGGTCGCGGGCTTCGGAGGGGACGCCGTCGAGGTTGCCGATGATCTCGGGGTGTTCGTTGACATAGGCCTGCTGCTCGGCCTCGCTCAGCGAATCCCACCACTCGTTGACGTCCTGCGGGGAGTCGCCCTCGCCGTCGGGGATGGCGCCGGCGTCGGCCGTCATGCCGATGGAGCCGATGGCGGCGATCGCCGAGTCGTCGGCCTCGCCGGCCATCTTCAGGGCCTCGTCGATGATCTCCAGCGCCTGGCGGGCGAGCTCTTCGTTGCGTTCGGCGGTCTCGGGCGAGTCGACGACGGGCGTGGTCACGGTTCCGTCGGCGCCGATGACGATGCCGGTGCCCGCCACCGCGTCGTGCGCGCCCCGCAGGTGCTCCTTGGCGGCTTCGACGCCTTCGACGAGATCTTCCAGGGCCGCCTGGCCGCGCTGGAACGCGTCGGAGGCGTCGTACAGGGGCGGGGGCTGCTGTCCGATCAGGTCTTTGGCGGCCGCGGCGTCGAGGCCGGACCACATGCCTACGGGGATCTCCGCCGCCGAACGCACGTCTCCGGCGTGGCCGGAAATCGTGTTCGACAGGCTGCCGGCGGCCTCGGCGGCTCCCGTCAGTTTGGAGGTGTCCATGTCGACTAGCTGCGCATATGAGACCACCGAACACACTCCTTGGGGGCGACAAGCGGGTGCGAATCGACGGCGCGGTGTGGACACGGGGTCACAGCGCCGTCGCCACGGGAGGCAAGAGTGGGGTATGCCACACGAGGCGTTCGTATATTAACGAATGTCGACGTCCAAATGGAAGAGTTCGGGAGGAAAAATTCGGACATTTCTCCGTCGGTCGACGTCGGCCCGGTCGCCCTCGCCTCGTCGCTAACGCGGCGTCGGAGAGGGCCCGGGCGACGGAGAAGGCGACGGCTGCGGGCTCGGATCCGGCTCCGGCGTGGGCGGAGCGCTCGGCATCGGGCCGGGACTCGGCGACGGCGTCGGCGCCTCTCGCGTGTCGGTGACGTTGTCTCCGTCGCCCGTGATGATCTTGGCCATGTTGTCGCGCGCCTCGTTGTTGCTGTCTCTGCCGTCTTCGGTGCCCCACCAGTAGTCGGAGTGATTGCCGTCGGGATCGGCGTCGAAGGTCTCGGCGCCGAAGCCGGGGCTCATCGGATCGCCTCCGAGGCGACTCGTTCCCAGATTGGCCCACCAGCTGTTGATCCAGTCCTTGTCCGTGCGGGTGGCGTAGACGTCGGCGTTGGTGTTCAGATCGCCGACGTTGCCGGCGTCGCCGACGCCCGGGCTGGCGACGAAGACCATGTTGTCGGCGTCCATGCCGTGTTCGCTCGAGGCGTTGCCCATGACGGTGGTGCCGTAGGAGTGGCCCACGACGGTGTTGTAGGAGTCGGGGTTGCCGGCGCGCAGACCTTCCTGGAACTTGCTGAGATCGTCGCCGGCGTCGGAGGCGTAGCCGGGGGACATCGCGTTGGCCGGTCCGTCGGGCGCGTCCCAGTCGAGCCACATGAGGCCGACGGTGTTCTTGTCCGGGTCGAGCTGATTGGCGTCGTAGACCATGCGATCGACGCGGTTCATCTCGCCGTTGATCCGGCCCAGATCCGCTCCGGTTCCGGGCACGAAGGTGACGGTGTTGTCCGCCTCGTCGGGGTTGCCGGTGGCGATGATGGCCTTGCCGTCGCCGTCGGGATCGAGGCCGAGCAGCATGTAGTCCTTGTTGGCGTCGAGCCGCTTGTCCAGGACGCCGAGGCGTGCCAACTCGCCCTCAAGCTGCTCCTTCTCCGACCTGAGGTCGCTGGCGCCCGGAGCGTTGATCAGGCCCGAGTCCGCGATCTCCTGCAGCCGCTTCTTTTTCTCCGCGACGGCGTCGTCGAGCGCGATGCGGTTGGCCTGGTCGCGGGCGTCGGCGGGGATGCCGTCGAGGTTGCCGATCTCTTTGGAGTGGTCGTTGATGTAGGCCTGTTGTTGTTCCTTGGTCAGGCCGTCCCACCACTTTTTGACGTCCGCGGGGGAGTCGCCCTTGCCGTTGGGAATGTCGTCCGGGTTGACCTTCGTCCCGATGGACTGGAGAGCGGCCACGGCGGTCTGGTCGGCTGTGTTGGCCATCTGAAGTGCTTGATTGATGATGGCGGTGGCCTGCTTGGCGATCCCGTCGTTGCGTTGAGCGGTCTCCTGCGAGTCGACGACGGGCGTGGTCACCGTGCCGTCGCCCCCGATGGTGATGCCGGTGCCGGCGATCAGCTCGTGCGCGTCCTGCAGCCGCTCTTTGGCGGTGCCGATCTCGTCGGCGAGATCCTCCAGCGCGGTACGGCCGCGTTGAAACGCGTCGGACGCGTCGTAAAGCGGCGGCGGCTGGCGCCCGATGAGGTCTCCGGCGGCTGTGGCGTCTAGGCCGTCCCACGTTCCACCCGGGATGTCGGCCGCCGAGTTGACTTCCCCGGCTCGCGTGGACAGGCTCGAGGACAGACTGCCGGCCGAGCCGGCGGCAGTAGTCAGCTTGGACGTGTCCATGCTGCTCAGCTGCGCGTAAGTCACCATCGCGAACTCTCTTCTCGATCAGATGACCCCGACTGACCGATCAGGCCAGGCCCGGGGGCGGGGCTTCAGCCCCGGTGGCCGTCACCGGCGGGGAGTTGACTGTGAACCAGAGATTGCCGATCTTTCCCTGCCGCAGCGCGATGACGAAGCCGTCGTCGGGATCGGCCACGCGCAGCACTGTGAACGGTTCGGACATCTCTTCTGTGACGATTCGATAGCCTTGCGTGCGCCACCAGTCGCCGAGCCGCTCGAAAAGCCTGCGGTTGCGGTCGAAGACGTCGCCTTCGGGCTTGGGGAGCTCGCAGCTGTATGAGACCTCGACGTTGACGAGCGCCGGCTCGTCGTCGATTTCGGCCAGAATCTCCACGGCGTTGCGGACGCCCGGGACCAGTCGGACGTCCACGCCGAGGGCGTCCGCCGCGTCGTGCAGGTGCTGCTCGGCGCGCGGATACGCCTGCGTTTCGTTCAGCAAGCTCGACATGCGATTCCTCTCGTCGCGGTCGCGCAGCACTGGAAGCGCTCCCAAGTATAGACAGATCTATTAACATGAGTCTTACTGGAGTCGAAACCCCTGGCAGCGGTCGCGCTGTGTGTCGGTTTAGCACTTGAGAGTACGCCACTGTGGCGCGAGCGCAGGGTGCCAGAAGCGAAGTCTCGAAGGCGTCCCCGGATACAAAAAACGGCGGGGACCGGCTCGGGAGACGATCTCCCAAGCCAGTCCCCGCCGCGATCGGACGGGTCGCCGGCTGAGCCGGGGCCTGCTCGATCGGACGTATCCAAGTTGTTGAGCTGGGTGCGAATGACCATGGCTCGATACATCCTTGCCGGGGCACTCAGTTGCCGGGGGCTGCGGCGACAGGCCGGTGCAGTCCTTAAAGCCGCGGCCGCGAACGGCCGCGACGGTCGGATTCAGCCGATGTTGCGGCTTTGCATTCCCGACGTCTGGGTCTGCTCGTTGCCTTCGTGGGCGCCGCCGGAAGCGGTCGTGCCGTCGCCGGCGCGGACCACCTCTCCGGAGACTCCCTGACACAGAGCTGACCAGTTGTCCACCATGCCGGCAAAGGCGCCCGGGGCGTTCAAGCCGTCCGTGGTGGCGTCGAGGCTGTCGCGTCGGCCGTTGATGTCATTGGCGATATCCTCGCCGATTCCGGTTACGTTTCCGCCGTAACTCTCAATCGACGGCGGGTCGGCCGTGAGGTCGTTCATCGCTTTCCTTTCTCATCACCGGTCTCGGCAGCGCCTTCCTGGAAGGAGTGGCGGCGAGAACGCAGTCATGCACCCAGTGGGGGACTGGGTGCGTCCAGGTGAGACGAGGGTATCCGAGCATGTCGATACCCGGAATCAACACGGGGTCACGATATGGATGCTTTGTGGTGCGTGAGCCGGGTCACTTGACTTCGAAGGGCACCTGCTGGCGCACGGCTTCCGGGTCGAGCGCCGGGCCGGTCGGCACCAGGGCCACCAGCGACGCGGGGACCGGCGTCGGAGTCACGTCCTTGAACCCGAGCTTCGACATCGCGTCCTCGGGCATGGCGTACTTGGCGCCCTGGTCGGTCAGCAGGTAGAGCGTGCCGTCCATGGCGCCCTGCGCGCCGATTTCGCGGACCACCGCGCCCTTGCCGCCAGGGATGTAGAAGTGGTCGGCGGTTTCGACCTCGTCGTACTCGTTGACCGGGTTGAAGACCTTCGGGTCCTTGATCGCCTTCGGCGGATCGGTGTGGACCGCCAATCTGACGTCCTCGTCTTCTTCGGCGACGGCGCACACGACCGACTCGGACGCGGCCTCGGCGAGCTCGGGGATGTCCTGCGGGAATCCGTCTGGCTCGATTTGGGTCGTGCCAACCTCGTCGACGTCGGTGGCGCCGATCGGCGCCGGGCCCGGGGTTTCGCCGTCGGTCAGCAGTGCGGCGGAGACCTCGCCGACGGGCGCGAGGCCCTTGGTGGTCATGACGTAGTCCTGTCCGCCCGCGGTGAAGAAGTCGCCGTACGCGGCCTCGATCCCGCCGACGTCGCCGGCGGCGTCTCCGGACTTCTTGATCTTGGGCGCGGCGAGGTCGGGGCCGGTGTCCACGGCGCTGACGAACACGGGGCTCACCCGCACGGCGTCGCTGGGGTCAAAGCCGAGAGCCAGCAGGACGGTGTCCTCCTCGACGACGTGTTTCTTGTCGTTCCACAGCAGGTAGGTCTCCTCGCCCGCGGTGACGACGAGCGCCTGTTCTCCCAGATCGGCGTCGGCCGGCGACCCGCTCACCAAGACGTGGCTGACCCGCTCGGTGTCGTCATAGGGGCCGGGTGCGCTGCACACCTGCCAGGGCATGCCCACCATGGACTCCGGGTCGGGAATGGCCGGCGGCGCTCCGTCGATGCCCAGCTCCCAGCCGCGCTTCGCGCCTTCCAGGTCCTTGCTTTCCACCTCGTTGACTTCGGAGTTGGCGGCAATCAACTTCGCCGAGGCCATGTTTTTCACCGGGAACAAAGTTTCCTGCATATATACATAGGCCGTGCCGGTGTCGGTGTCGAGGAGGATCGAGCCTTCTTCTTTCCAATTGTCGTTGCCCTTGGGCACGAACATTCCGACCACCCAGAAACCCGCGAAGATCAGCAGCGCGAGGAGTATGCCGCCAAGCACCGAGTACCGCGAGCGGCGCATCGGCAGCTCAAGCGCGTCGGGGTTGGTCGACATCATCGCCGAGATGATCCGACGTGTCACGAAGAGATACGCCTCGACCAATTCTTTACGGGTTCTCACGAGTTGACCCTTCGTGTCGGTGCCGTCGCGGCCAGCGTGTGGACCTCGAAATTATGGAAAAATTCAAGATGCCTCAGACGCCAAACTCCTTAAGGTATTGATACTCTGCCATCGACTTAAGTCCCTGACAACGCCCCCCTGCCAGGTCCCGGAAGGACTTCCATGACCACCATCGGGCTCGTCGCACGACGCAAAGGGCTCGGCTTCGGCCCGGTGCGTCTGACTCAGCTTGTGGCTTGCGAAGTGGTGGCCGCCGTCGCCTTCTTGTCCTGGACGCTTCCGCCGCCGACGCCTTATATCGTCACGCCGCTGGGCGTGATCGTCATGGCGGCGGTGATCGCGGCGGGCGTGCGGGGCCTCGGCTACCGCACGCTGTTGTCTCTGCGCCGCCGCAAGCTGCGCAAAGGCGAGGACGAAGCCGCCGAGGGCGGCGACGCGCTCACGGCGCTCGCGCCGGGGCTGCGAATCGTCGGAGTCAGCGAGCGCAACACGGAGTACGGAGTCGCGTTCGACGGGACCGGCTGGTTCACCGGAATCGCTCTGCGGCACCGCGACGCGACCGATCCGACCGGGCTCGATGTAGGGGCGCTCGGCGTGATCGTCAATGTGCTTACCGATCCGAGCGCGGCGGTCAGCGGCATTCAGCTGGTGAATCACCTGGTGCCGACTCCGAGCGCGGAGATCTCCCCGGAGTCGCCGTGCACGCAGTCGTACGCCGAGCTGCTCGGCGACGACCCGGTGGTCTCCCATCAGATGACGTGGTTGGCGGTGCGGCTTGACATTCCCACCGCGGCGCGGACCGCGGCCGAGCGCGGCGGCTGTTCTACCGGCGCGCGACGCGCGGTCGCTTCGGTGACGATGCGGTTGGTGAAGCGGCTTACCGACGCCGGCGTGGATCACCGGGTCCTCGGGCCCGACAGTCTGCGCGTGGCGTTGACGCACTCGGTGTCTGGCGAGACTGTTTCGGCCGCGTTGTCACGGCAGGCCTCCGAAAGATGGGGCTCGTGGCAGCTCGGCATGCTCGCCCAGATCACGTATGGAGTGGAAGGGCGCATCGCGGATCTCAACGCGCTGCGCAAACTGTGGATGTCCATGGCGGTGCTTTCGACGTCGTTCGCGACGGTCTCGACGTCGTTCCACCCCCCGGACGAGGCGAGAGGCGGCGACGGCGTGTGGATGCGTTCGATGCTGCGTGTCGCCTACGACGAAGAACTCAACGACGGTGTTCCAGACGAACTGGTGGACGCCGCGGCCGAATGTGGCGTGCGGCTGTGGCGTTGCGACGGGGAGCAGGCGGCGGCGACGTACGCCTCGGCCCCGACTGGAGGCGCCTTCGCACGCTGAACACCCACCACCCCCCCAAAGAAGAGACAGGAGCAGCCAATGAACCTACATGTTCAGCCGGGCGACGTGACGTCGCGCGGCAACGCGGTGTCGGGCATTGCAGAAGACCTTTCGGAAGGCACCCGGAAGGGTCGTTCGCTCGAGATCACCGCGCCGGGTTTGGCGACCGCCCAGGCCTTCCAGGCCTACCGCGACACGTGGCTGGGCGAGGGTGAGCGGTTGAGCCTTGACCTCGAAGACACCGGCGCCGGAGTGGTGGAATCCGACCGCGCCCACGTGAACAACGAGGACTTGATCGAACGCGGCTACGAAGCCATCAACCCGCGGAACTAAGGAGCGCGTCATGGAATTCTCGCAGCTGCGGGACCTGAACACCGAAAGCATCTACGAGGTGGCCGGCGGAAGCGCCGGCTTGCGCGACTTGTTCGCCGACGGCATGGAGTCCGTCAACTCGGAAGCCCAAGCCATCCCCGGCGTGTGGGAGGGCAACGACTCCGACGCGGCCACCGCGCGGGTCGAGGGAACCTCGAAGCCGCTCAACGAGGCCTCCGAGGCGTTCGACAAGGCGCAACGGATCCTGAACGAACTCGGCGGAGCCCTTGACGGCTTTAAGACAGAGCTCACCGGGCTTATCTCCCAGGGCCTGGCCCTGCCCGGCGTCGTCAGCGACGTCGGCGTGGTTACGGCCACGAACCTGACAGACGCCGCTGCGGTGACACGCGCCGCGGAGCTC